>DASXOU010000913.1:0-6968 GCA_036494045.1 Polyangia bacterium
ATCGGCGAGGTCGACCTCGCCGCCGAGCTCCTGCATCATCGCGGCGATGGCGCCGACGAGCTGCCGGTTGTAGGAGCCTTTCCGTAGCGACGCGGCGAACGCCAGGACCCTCATGAGCGCCTCCCCGGGGCGAAGATAAGCATGATAAAGTGATCGCGTGCGCTTTGTTTGCGCGACGCTGATCGCGCTCGCCTGCTGCGCGCTCGCAAGGCGGGCCGTCGCCGAGCCGGAGCACGTGATCCGGCTGTCGTCGGTCGCTCCCGACGGCACCGGCTACGCGCGGCAGATGCGCGCGTTCGCCATCGACACGTTGGTCGAAACGCACGGCCGCGTACGCATCAAGCCGTATTTCAGCGCCGTCGCCGGCGACGAGCACCAGGCGTGGGAGCGCGTGCAGCGCGGACAGCTCGACATGGTCGCGTCGGCGGCGATGTTGTGCGAGCAGCTGTCGCCGTCGATGCGCGTGATGCGCCTGCCCGGCCTGTTTCGCAGCCGCGAAGAGGCGCAAGCGGTGATGACGCGGCTCAAGCCGATCACCGATCGCGAGTTCGAGCGCTCCGGCGCGCGCAACCTCGGCGGCGTGATGGTCGGCGGCGTGATGATCTTCTCGCGCGACCCGCTGCGCTCGCTCGAGGACATTCGCAAGCACACGATGTGGATCTGGGACGCCGACAAGATGATGGCGCCCATCTACGGCGCGCTCGGCCTGCCCGTCCTGTCGCTGCCGATCAACGAGGCCGGCCGCGCCTACGAGCAGCATCGCCACGACGGCTTCACCGCCACGCCCGCGGCCGCGCTCGCGTTCCAATGGTCGACGCTCGCGCACTACTACGAGCCGCTCAACGTCGCCTACCTGGTCGGCTGCCTCGCCGTCGCCAATCGCGCCTTCGACGAGCTCACGCTCGCCGATCAGCAGGCGCTCCAGGGCACGGCCGCCAAGCTGCTCGCGCACATGGACGAGGTCGGCCGCGACATGGACGCGCAGCTGCTCGGCGGATTGTTCGAGAAGCAGGGGCTGCACATGGTCCCGGTCACCTCGACCCTGAAGGTCGAGTACGAAGTGGGAGCGGCGCGCGCCAGAGCCGCGCTGATGGCCGACCACGTCGTGGATCCGGAGCTGGTGGGCAAGGTCGAGCAGACGCTGAGCGAGATCCGCTCGTCTCATCGATAGGACATTTTCTGTGGCGTGACGATAAGGAGTCATGATCGACGATTCGTTGTCGGACGCGGTGATTGGGGCGTGCATGCAGGTGCACAATTGGTTGATCAAGCAATGAATTCGTCCCTCCGACCTCCCATCCTCCCACCTCCCCCTGAATCTGGCTTTGAGCAGGTTCACAGCTCGATCTGTGCGCCCATCTCGACCACGCGATTCGGGGGCAGCCCGAAGAACGCCGTCGCGGTTCTCGAGTTCCTCGACAAGAACGCGAACAGCGCCTTGCGCCAGCGCGCCATTCTTCCCTTGCCCGTCACCAACAACGTCTCTCGCCCCAAGTAGAAGCTCGTCGTGTCGGGATCGCACTTCAGACCCTTGGCCTGCGCGCGTCGTAGCGTCTTCAGGACGTTCGGGTTCTGCATGAACCCATAGTGAGCGACCACGCGCCAAAAGCCGTGCCCCAGATCCTCGATCTCCAGCCGCTCCTTGCCGCTCACCACCGGCACGTCCTCGGTCACCACCGACAGCAGCACCACCTGCTGGTGCAGCACCTTGTTGTGCTTGAAGTGATGCAAGAGCACCGGCGGAATTCCGCCCGCCGCCGAGGTCATGAACACCGCGGTTCCCTGCACGCGATACGGCTGCGTCAGCGCCAGATCCTGCATGAACAGATCGATCGGCATCATCCCCGCCGTCATCTGCCGCGCCAGCTCCATGCGTCCGCGCCGCCACGTCGTCATGATCGTGAACACCACGCCCGCCACCGCCAGCGGGAACCAGCCGCCCGACTCGATCTTGTTGACATTGGCGACGAGGAACGACAGGTCGAACGACAGGAACATCGCCAGCACCAGCCCGGCGCGCGCGCGCGACCAGTGCCACATCTGCCGCGCCACCGCGTAATAAAGGAGCGACGTGATCGTCATCGTCCCCGTCACCGCGATGCCGTACGCCGCCGCCAGATTGTCCGACTTGCGAAAGCCGATCACCAACGCGGTGCACGCGATCATGAGCGCCCAGTTGATCTCGGGGATGTAGATCTGCCCCGCCGCGCGCCCCGACGTGTGCACGATCCTCACGCGCGGCCAATAGCCGAGCTGCACCGCCTGCTGCGTGAGCGAGAACGCGCCCGAGATCAGCGCTTGCGACGCGATCACCGTCGCCACCGTCGCGATCGCCACCATCGGATACAGCATCCACCCGCTCGCGAGCGCGTAGAACGGATTGCCCACCACGCCCGCGCCTTGGCCGATGAGCAGCGCGCCCTGCCCGAAGTAGTTGCACAGAAGCGCCGGCATCACGACGGTGTACCAGGCGGTGCGAATCGGACGCCGTCCAAAGTGCCCCATGTCCGCGTACAGCGCCTCACCGCCGGTGATGGCGAGCACGACCGCGCCGAGCACGAGAAATCCCGCCTTGCCGTTGTGCACCATGAACGCGATCGCGTAGGTCGGGCTGGCCGCGCGCAGCACCTCGGGATGGCGCGCGATCGCCGGCACACCCACCGCCGCGATCGCGACGAACCAGAGCAGCATCGTCGGCCCGAAGATCTTTCCGATGCCGCCGGTGCCGCGCTTTTGCACGAAGAAGAGGCCGATCAAGATTCCGACGGTGATGGGCACGACGTAGGGCTGGAACGTGTGCGTGGCCACCTCGAGCCCCTCGACCGCCGAGAGCACCGAGATCGCCGGCGTGATCATTCCGTCGCCATAGAGCAGCGCCGCGCCGAACAGGCCCAGCATCAAGAGCACGAACATGTTGCGCTTGCGATGGCGCTCGCTCTTGGGATGCACCAGCGCGAACAGCGCCAGGATGCCGCCTTCGCCGTGGTTGTCGGCGCGCATCACCAGCGACAGATATTTCACGACCACCACCAGCACCAGCGCCCACACCACCAGCGACAGGATGCCGAGCACGTTGTCCGGCGTCGGCGCGATCCCGTGCGCGGGCCCGAAGCACTCCTTGATCGCGTACAGCGGCGAAGTGCCGATGTCGCCGTAGACGATGCCGAGCGCGCCCACCGACAACAGCGCGAGCTCGCGCGGCGTGTCGGCGGGTGGTGCGTGGTCGACGTCTTCGGTAGACGACTCGCTGCGTGGATCGATGCGCAGTGAGCCGGTCGCGTTGTCGCCCGGCGAGGGTTGTGTCATCGGCGCCGACGGTAACGATATCAGGAAACGTAGAAACTAGGGGCTAGCGCGGGAGCGACACCAGCGCCCGCTTGGTAGCGAGCGTCTCCGCCGGCGCTTCGTCGGCAGCTTCGTAGTGCGCCTCGCCGGCGCCCGTCGAGCCCATCTCGTAGCCGCTCTCGCCGTGCAGCGCGGTGTCGAGCCCTTCGCGCTCCTCGTCGGGCGTGACGCGGAGGCCAATGGTCTTGTCGATCACCCACAGGATGGCGAAGCTGCAGACGACGGCGAACCCCGCCGCCGCGACCACGCCGATGATCTGCGTGAGCATCACGCCGTAGCCGCCGCGCAGAAGCCCGTCGGCGCCGGCGGGGTTGAACGCCTTGGCCGCGAACACGCCGGTCAATAGCGCGCCGAGCGCGCCGCCGACGCCGTGCACGCCGAACGCGTCGAGCGCGTCGTCGTAGCCGAAGCGCCCCTTCAACATGACGCCGCCGTAGCAGACGACGCCGGCGGCCGCGCCGATCACGATCGCCGCCATCGGCGACACGTAGCCCGCCGCCGGCGTGATTCCGACCAGGCCGGCGACGAGGCCCGAGGCCACGCCGAGCATCGTCACCTTGCCGAAGCGCGCCCCCTCGACGAGTCCCCACGCCACCGCGCCCGTCGCCGCCGCCAGGTGCGTGTTGGCGAACGCCAGCGCCGCGAGGCCATTGGACCCGAGCGCCGATCCGCCGTTGAAGCCGAACCAACCGAACCACAACAGGCCGGCGCCGGTCACCGTCATCGTCACGCTGTGCGGCGCGTGCTTGCGCGACGGATAGCCGAGCCGCTTTCCGATCACGATCGCGCACACCAGCGCGGAGATCCCCGACGACAAATGCACCACCGTGCCGCCGGCGAAGTCGAGCGCGCCGCGCTTGACCAGCCAACCATCGGGTCCCCACACCCAATGCGCGAGCGGATCGTAGACCAGCGTCGCCCACAAGAGCGTGAACAGGCAGTACGCGGAAAACTTCATGCGCTCGGCGAACGCGCCCGCGATCAGGGCCGGCGTGATCACCGCGAACATCCCCTGGTACATCATGAAGAGCACGTGCGGCACCGTCGACGAGGCGTCCCTGGGCCCGAGGCCGACGCCGCGCATGAACGCGTACTCGAAGCCGCCGATGAGCCCACCGTGGGTCTTGCCGAACGCCAGCGAATAGCCGATCACGGCCCACTGCACCGACACGATGCCGAGCGCGAAGAAGCAGTGCATGAAGGTCGACAGCACGTTCTTTCGCTGCACCATGCCGCCGTAGAACAGCGCCAACCCCGGTGTCATCAGCATCACCAGCGCCGTCGAGATCAGCATCCATGCGGTGTCGCCGGTGTTGATCGCCCCTGCAGGCATCGAGACCTCCTTTTTCGATCCTATCCCGGGATTGTTTCCGGCAGGTAAGGCGCACGTTGCATGGAGGGAAAATCCGCTACCGCGAATGCCCGCGATCGGATTACTGCGCCGACCGCATATCGGCGCCTCGCGAGCTGGGCTATAGCGGCGCCGGTGGTGGTAGACGACGGGGAGGGACGCCATGAACCAGTTTCGGTTGTTGGTGGTCGACGATGATCGCGAGACGCGCGAGATGCTGCGCACCGCGCTCGAGGACGAGGGCTACACGGTCGCGGTCGCCGCGAACGGCGCCGAGGCGATGCACAAGCTCGAGGAGCGCCCGCCGCGGCTGGTGCTGCTCGACCTCATGATGCCGGTCGTCGACGGCTGGGAGGTCCTCGATCGCATGCGCGCCAATCCCGAGCTCGACGGCGTCGCGGTCTGCATCTGCTCGGCCTTCGACACGCCGCCGGGCGCGCGCGCCGATTTCGTGCTGCGCAAGCCCTTCGACGTCGAGGCGGTCATGCACGTCGTCGAACGCGTGGCGTGAGCGCTGCAAACAGTTGTGCTGAGTGGGGCTCGCTCCACCGATGGGAGGCGAGTCTTCATTTGTCGTTGACGGTTGACGCTTGGGGCCGCATCGGGGGTGATGTAGGTGTCTCGCACCCGCGCGGATCTTCAGGCAGAGCTGCGACGGAAGAATCGAGGACCGGATGGTCCGTCGGTTGCACATCGCCGTCTGCAGAATGCGACCGAGCGGACCCCTCACTCTCACGGCCCTGGCCCTCGGCGCGCTGGGATGCTTCCAGACCGGGGGCCACTCGAACGCGCCATCGTCGATTCGGCCGCCCGTCATCCCCGACGACGCCTTCGTCACGCTCAAGGAGCCGCTCGCCGCGCACGCCGAGCTCTGCGCCCAGGACGGCGCGCATCCGAACTTTCCCAACGACGCCGATCTCCTGACCAAGGTCTTCTGCCAGGATCTCGTCCCCGGCGGCGCGATCCCGACGCCGCAAGGCATCGGCGATCTGGTGAAGCTGCTCAACCTGCAGTTCGCCGATCCCAACGGCGACAACGGCGCCGGCGGCAATCCCGGCTTCGCCATCCTCAGCCACTCGTCGGCGCTGACCGCGCGCAAGGTCACCACCATCACGCCGACGGCGTTCTTGTTCACGCCGCCGCCGGCCGACGGCAGCGCGCCCAAGAACTTCGCGTTCCTCGCGTTCGATCCCGGCGAGCAGTTCGCCGAGATCGCCGTCGACGATCCCACCGCCGGCGGCATCAACTTCTACCTCGTGATCTTTCAGCAGGCGTGCAATCTGCAACCGGGCGGTTGTACGTACAACGATCTGCTGACGCAGAAGATCACGACCGGCTGGAGCAACGTCAACGTCTACGAGATGTCGACGGCGCTCGGCAACACCATCTTCGACTGCCACGTCTGCCACGATCCCGAGAACACCGGCAACGCGATCCTGCGCATGCAGGAGATCGAGCCGCCGTTCACGCACTGGTTCAGCATGCAGACCGAAGGCGGCAAGGCGCTCTTCGCCGACTTCCACGCCGCGCACGGCACCAGCGAAGACTACGGGCCGATCCCGGCGGCGATGATCGACAAGTCCGATCCGGCGCTGATGGCGAAGTTCGTCGCGCAGGCCGGCTTCGGCGCGCAGCCCAATCCGTTCCCCTCGGCGGAGATCGAAGCGGAGCTCAAGGCGTCGGCGCCGATGCAGCCGGCGGTGAACGTGCCGATGGGCAAGAGCGCCTCGTGGGACGGCATCTACGCCAACGCGGTCGCCGGGCAGTTCATCGCCACGCCGTATCACGACGTCAAGGTCACCGATCCGGACAAGCTGATGGTGATGAGCGCGCAGTACCAGGACTACCTCGCGGGCACGCAGGCGGTGCTGCCCGACATCCGCGACGTGTTCCTCGACGATGCGCTGCGCGACCTCGGCTTTGCGCCCAAGGTCGGGCTCGACGGGCGCACGCTCTTGGCGCAGATGTGCCAGGAGTGCCACAACTCGAGCCTCGATCCCGCCGTGACGCGCGATCGCTTCCTCGTCGACACGCTCGATCAAATGAGCCGGCAGGAAAAGGACCTCGCGATCATGCGCATCAACTTCGACATGACGACGCGGCTCATCATGCCGCCGACGCTCTACCGCACCGTCACCGACGCCGAGCGGCAGGCGATGATCGCGGAGTTGCAAAAATGAGCGCGCGCACGAGCATGCGTCCGTTGGTGGTGACGGCGGCGCTGGCGGCGGCGGCGTTGGTCGGCGGCTGCTTGAACCAGATCATCCCGAGC
>DASXOU010000914.1:0-2859 GCA_036494045.1 Polyangia bacterium
CCGCCGCGTGCGCGCGCGCGGCCGCTTCGCCGAGCAGCGTCGCCACGAGGCGCCGCTCGCCCCAGACGGTGAAGGCCTCGTTGATCCAGAAGTGCTCGGCCGACGCGGCGGTCACGAGGTTGCCGCTCCACGCGTGCACCAGCTCGTGCGCGACCACCGCCACCAGCGACTCACGATCGCCGAGCAGCGTCGGCGAGAGGAACGCGAGCCGCGGGTTCTCCATGCCGCCGTAGGGAAACGACAGCGGCGCGATCAACAGATCGAAGCGCCCCCAGCGATAGGCGCCAAAGAGCCCCTCCGCCTCGCCGAGGAGCCGCTCGACGTCGCCGAGCGCGCGCGCCGCCGCGTCGACGAGCGCGGGCGCCGCCCACACGCGGCAGCGCGCCGACAGCTCGCGCGCCGCGTAGTCACCGACGGCGACCGCGAGCAGATAAGGCGCGATCGGCTCGTCCATCGCGAACGTCGTGGTCGCCGCGTCGCCCGCCTCGACGCGATCGATCCGCGTCGCCGCCATCAGCGTCGTGAGCGCGCGCGGCGCCGTCAGCTCGGCGTGATAGGCGATCGGCGACGACGGCGAATCGGGCAAGGGCACCAGCGTGCGCGCATAGATCGGCTGGCACTGGCTGTAGACCGATTGGTTTGACCAATGCAGCGCCATCGCCGCCGGCGACGTGCGATAGCGGATGACGACCACCCGCGGCGGCCGCGCGATGCGCAGCCGCTGGCCGGCGAACCCGCGCGGCGCGCCGAGCTCGACGTCGAGCCGCGCGCCCGCTTCGTCGCCGACGTGCTCGATGGTCAAGTCGCGCGCGTCGAGATCGATGGCAGCGCCCACGCCGTCGATCGTCAGCCGCGCTTCGCCGGCGATGACGCGCGCGCCGAAGTCGAGGCGCGCGCGCCAATCGAGCCGCCGCACGCGCGGCTGCGCGTCGTCGAACGCCGAGTGCGGGTCGGGGCGCGCCATGCGCTTCCGCCGAGTGTAGCGCGCCCTATATTAATGTTGCGTGCCGATGATGTCGCGACAGCACGTGCTCCTCGTCCCCGGCTTCTTCGGCTTCGCCAACCTCGGCGACTTCGCCTATTTCGGGCATGTGCGCGACTTCTTCGCGCGCTACCTGCGCCGCCGCGGCATCGACGGCGAGGTCATCGTCGTGCAGACCTTCCCGACCGCCTCGCTGCGCCGCCGCGCCACGCGCGTGCTCGAGACCATCGCCGAGCTCGTCGACGGCCACCGCGACGGCGCCGTGCACCTCGTCGGCCACTCGTCGGGCGGCCTCGACGTGCGCCTCTTGACCGCGCCCGAAGTGCAGCTGCCCACCACGCTCGACGTCGACAAGTACGCGCGCCGCGTGAAGACGGTGGTGACGCTCTCGTCGCCGCATCGCGGCTCGCCGCTGGCGACGTTCCTCGCCAGCGTGCTCGGCGCACAGATTCTGAAGCTGATCTCGCTCGTCACCATCTACACGCTGCGCACCGGCCGCGTGCCCATCGGCGCCGTCTTCTACCTCGTGCGCCTGTTGTCGCTGCCGAACCTGCCCATCGCCGCCGGCACGCTGCTCAACAACATCTACCGCGATCTGCTCTCCGACTTCTCCGGCGATCGCCGCGAAGCGCTCGAGCGCTTCATGATCACCGTCGGTGACGATCAGGAGCTGCTCTCCCAAGTCACGCCCGCGGGCATGGATCTGTTCAACGCCACGACCTTCGATCGTCCCGGCGTGCGCTACGGCTCCGTCGTCACCTGCGCGCGCAAGCCGGGCATGCGCACCTCGCTCACCGTCGGCCTGTCGCCATTCCGCCAGGCCACGCACCTCCTGTTCGCGGCGTTCCATCGCATCACCGCCGCCATGCCGTCGACGGCGATCGGCCTCACCTACGCGCAAGAGCGCGCGCTCGTGCGCGCCTACGATCGCCTGCCGACCCTGCGCGACAACGACGGCATGGTGCCGACACTCTCGCAAGCGTGGGGCGAGATCATCCACGCCGCATGGGGCGATCACCTCGACGCCATCGGCCACTTCTACCTGCCGACCCACGTGCCGCCGCACTTCGACTGGCTCAACAGCGGCCAGAACTTCACGCGCGAGGAGTTCCAGAGCATCTGGCTCGACGTCGCGCGCTTCATCTTCGCCTAGTCGCGCGCGGTGCGATTCCACGCCTGGCGCCGCCGCACCAACGCCAGCAGCGCGGCGCCCATCGCCGGCAGCGCATAGAGCGGCGCGCCCAGCACCACCGACGCCGGCACGCGTGCGCGCGCGAAGCGCAGCCACGCGGTCACGATCGCCGCCGCGCACGCGCCCAGCCCGACCAGCGCGCCGACGAGCGGACGCCACTCGTGCCGGCCGACGCCGATGCCGACGCCGAGCGCCGCCGCCAACAGCCAGAGCGCGAACAGCATCGTCAGCGGCGGCACCGCCAGCTCCGCCGCCAGCCCGATCAGCGACGGCTGCCGCTGGCGCACTGCCGCTGCCACCAATCGCGGCGCCTGCGCGATGGCGCGCATGACGCCCCACAGCCAACGCGTCTGCTGCGCCACCGCCGCCGCTTCGCCCGTCGGAAAATCGCTAGTCACCCGCGCCGCGCCGCAAAAATGCGTCGGCGTGCCGTCGGCGGCGAGATCGATCGCGAGCTGCAGATCCTCGACGACGCTGCCCGACGCCAGCGCCGCGCCGCGCACGATCGCCCATGGAAAGGCCCTGCCCGCGCCGGTGAGCCGACAGGGCACGCCCAGCCGCTGCACCCCGAGCGGCCGCACCACGGTGCGCACGAGGAACATCAGCTCCGCCAGGCGCCGCGTCGGCGGCGCGCCATCGGGCGCGCGCATCACGTAGGCCGCCTGCGCCGGCCGCTCGACGGCGG
>DASXOU010000915.1:0-15187 GCA_036494045.1 Polyangia bacterium
GTGCTTCGGCACCGACAAGCCGCCGAAGCTGCGCCAAGATGGCGCCACCGGCGACGAGATCGGGCCGAAGTTCAAGCTCGACGGCGAGACGTTGAACGTGTGGCTCGCGCCCGGCGTGCAGCTGCGCGACGAGTACCTCGCGCGGCAGATCAAGAAGTGACTACTCGATGCGGTACTTCTCGAGCTTGTAGTACAGCGCCGAGGTCTTGATGCCGAGCAGGCGCGCGGTCTCGGTCTTGACCCGCGCGGCCTTCGCGTAAGCCTTGAGGATGAGCTGGCGCTCGAGATCGTCGAGGAGGTCGGGCAGGGCCATCTCGCCCGACGGCACGGGCAGTCGATCGCCGGCGGCGGCGGGGGAGGATTCGGCGCCGACGCCGTCGCCGCGCAGGGCTGCCGGCAGCGCCTCGGGAGACAGGCGCTCGCCGTCGGTGAAGACGAGCGACTGCTCGATCACGTTCTCGAGCTCGCGCACGTTGCCCGGCCAGCGATAGGCGAGGAGGCGCGAGAGCGCGGCGTCGTCGATGGCGTTGACGCGCGGGTTGGTCTTCGGCGCCAGGCGGCGGATGAAGTGCTCGACGAGCAGCGGAATGTCGCCCTTGCGCTCGCGCAAGGGAGCGATCGTGATCGGCACGACCTGCAGGCGATAGTAGAGATCCTCGCGAAAGCGGCCGTCGGCGACCTCCTTGGCGAGATCCTTGTTCGTCGCCGAAACGATGCGCACGTCGACCTTGATGCTCGCCTCGCCGCCGACGCGCTCGAACTCGCGCTCCTGGAGGACGCGCAAGAGCTTGGTCTGCATCGCCGGCGAGATGTCGCCGATCTCGTCGAGGAACAGGGTGCCGCCGTCGGCGAGCTCGAAGCGGCCGAGCTTGCGCTTGATGGCGCCGGTGAAGGCGCCCTTTTCGTGGCCGAACAATTCCGACTCGAGCAGCGTCTCGGCGAGCGCGCCGCAGTTGACCTTGATGAACGGCCCGGCCGCGCGGCGCGAGCGCACGTGGATGGCGCGCGCGACCAGCTCCTTGCCGGTGCCCGACTCGCCGTAGATGGCGACGGACGTGTCGGTCGGCGCCACGCGCTCGACGACGGCGAAGACCTTGCGCATCGGCTCCGAGCTGCCGACGAGCTCGCCGAAGCGCGACGACTCTTCGCCGCGCAGGTACGCGTTCTCCGCTTCGAGGCGCCCCTTGGCGCGACGCGCGTTGCGCAGCTCGAGCGCGCGCTCGACCTTGAGGCGCACGACCTCGGGCGCGAACGGCTTGATGAGGAAGTCGAAAGCGCCGAGCTTCATCGCCTCGACGGCGGTCTCGATGGTGCCGAACGCGGTGATGATCATCGCGGGGCAATCGGGATCGAGCTCGCGCACTCCGCGCAAGACCTCGACGCCGCCGAGGCCCTCCATTTTCAGATCCGTGATCACGAAGTCGGCAGGCGTCTGCTTGAAGCGCTCGAGGCCTTCGCGTCCGCTCTTGGCGACGAGCGGCAGGTGGCCCATCTTCTTGACGACGTGCGCGAGCCCTTCGCGGATGGTCTCGTTGTCGTCGATGATCAAGATCGTCGCCATCAGGTAGCCTCGGGAAGTGCGAGCGTGAAGGTGGTGCCGCGGCCCGGCGCGGAATCGACTGCAAGGCGCGCGCCGTGGTCGCGCGCGATGTCGCGCACGAAGGCGAGGCCGAGGCCGGTGCCACTCTGCTTGGTCGTGTAGAACGGCGTCCAGATCTTGGCGAGGATGTCGGGGTCGATGCCGGCGCCGGTGTCGCGCACGGTGACGAGGACTTCGCCATCCGCGTGCGCGCAGCCGAGCGTGACCTCGCCCGAGCCGTCGTCGGCGCAGGCCTGCACGGCGTTGTGCGCGAGGTTGACGAGCGCGCGGCGCAGCTGGCCTTCGTCGCCGGCAACGCGCGGAGTGGCGCCGTCGAGCCGCATCTGCACGCGCACGTTGCGTGGCTGCGCCGCGGCGACGGCGATGTCGCGGACTTCGGCGAGCAGATCGCAGACGTTGCAGGCGCCGACGGTGGGCTTGGGCCGGCGCGCGTAGTCGAGAAAGTCGCTGACGATGATCTTGAGGCGCCCTAGCTCGCGGTCGATGCGCGCGACATGCGCCAGCTTCTCGGCGTCGCCGGCGAGATCGTCGCGTAGGAGGCCCGCGTAGAGCTCGAGGCCGCCGAGCGGGTTGCGCACTTCGTGGGCGATGCCGGCCAGCATCATCTGCATGCGCTCGTCGCGCGCGCGCAGCTGCTCGCGCATCTGCTCCATGGTGTCGGCGACGAGGCCGATCTCGTCGTTGGTCTCGCGGCGCACAGGGTCGTCGAGCTCGCCGCGGCCCATGCGCTCGGCGGCTCGCGCCAGGCGGCGGATCGGCTGCGCGAACAGGCGCGCCACGAAGATCGAGAGGGCAACGATGGCGAGCGCGCCGCCGACGCCGACGGCGAAGAGCGTGCGGCGGAAGCCGGCGAGCTGCTCGTACAACGACGCGGCGCCGTCGACGCCGACGGCGTAGGGGATGGCGCCCGAGTCATCGCGCAGCGGCGCGAAGCCGGACTTGTAGAAGCTGCCGTCGCGGCCGCGGAAGAGCACCGACGAGGCGGGCGTGCCGGCAAAGACGCGGCGCAGCTCCGACTGCCAGGCGTCGAGCGCGTAATAGCGCTCGCCGATGGCGACGCCGGCGCGGGTGTCGACGCGCGAGGTGCCGTCCTTGCCGAAGACGTAGATGCGCGCGGCGCCGGTCTCGTCGGCGAGCGCGCCGAGGCGCCGTTGCAGGTTGCGATAGGTGCGCGTGCCTTCGTCGCCGGGCGCGAGCAGCGCCACGTTCTCGTCGGCGATCTCGGCGGCGGCGGCGGCGGCGATCGAAGTCAGGCGGCGGCCGAGCTCCTCCTCGAGCGCGCGGCGCGCGACCCAATGCGCGACCACGCCGAAGCCGACGAACGTGGCCACCGCCGGCACGAGATACGCGCCGAGCAGCTTGGCGAGGATCGGAACGCGGCGCGCCACGCCGCTAGTCTACATCACGGAAAGATTCCGACGGCGTCGAGGCCGGCGGTCTCATCCCAGCCGCGCATGACATTCAGGCACTGCACGGCCTGGCCGGCGGCGCCTTTGACGAGGTTGTCGATGGCGCCACACACGATCACGCGCCCCGTGCGCGCGTCGTGCCACGCGGCCACGTGCACGCGGTTCGAACCGCGCAGGTGCGCCGTGTCGGGCGGATGATCGACCACCGTGACGAACGGCTCGCCTTCGTAAGCGCGGCGCAGCTCGTCGACGTACGCCGACGCCGGCCGATGCGTATCGGTCGGCAGCGCGTAGCAGGTGGCGAGGATGCCGCGCGCCATCGGCACGAGGTGCGGCGTGAACACGACGCGCACCACGGCGCCGGCGGCGCGCTCCAGCTCCTGCTCGATCTCGGGCGTGTGGCGATGCGCAGCAACCTTGTAGGCACGCACGCCTTCGCCGATTTCCGAGAAATGGGTTGAACGTTGCGGCTCGCGCCCGGCGCCGGAGACGCCGCTCTTGGCGTCGACGATGAGGCCCTCCGCTCGCACCAGCCGCGCCTCGAGCAGCGGCGCCAGCGCCAGGATCGACGCCGTCGGATAGCAGCCGGGCACCGCGACCAGGCGCGCCGTCTTGAGCGCCGCGCGATGGCGCTCGACGAGGCCGTAGACCGCGTGCGGCAAGAGCTCGGGCGCCGCGTGCTCGGCGTACCACTGCTTGTAGACCTCGGGCGAGCGCAGCCGCAGATCGGCCGACAGGTCGAGCACGATGACGCCGCGCTCGTGGAGCTCCTTGGCCGCTCGCGCGCTCTCGCCGTGGGGCAGCGCCAGGAACGCGACCTCGCACGAAGCGGCCACCGCGGCCGCATCGAAGGCATCATATTTTGCTTGAAGAACGCCGGCGAACTGCGGGAAGTCCTTGGCGACTTCGTGGCCGGCGTGACGATGGGCGTAGAGCCCGCGGAGGGTGATGTCGGGGTGGCGAACCAGGAGCCGAACCAGCTCGGCTCCCACATAACCGGACGCGCCGATGACGGCGACCGGTACCTTCGCCATGGATTAGCGCTTCGAGAACTGGAAGCGGGCGCGCGCGCCACGCTGACCGTACTTCTTGCGCTCGACGATGCGCGGGTCACGCGTGACGTAGCCGGCCTTCTTGAGCGCGGGGCGGAACGACGCGTTGATCTGCATGAGCGAGCGGGTGACGCCGAGACGGATCGCCTCGGCCTGGCCCGACAGCCCGCCGCCCGACACGTTGATGAAGATGTCGTAGCGGCCGAGCGTCTCGGTGAGCTCGAGCGGCTGGCGCAGGATCATCTTCGACGTGGCGCGGCCGAAGTAATCATCGACGTCGCGCTTGTTGATGGCGATCTTGCCGGTGCCGGGCATCATCCACACGCGCGCCACCGCCTGCTTGCGGCGGCCCGTCGAGTAGAACGCGTTCTTTTCGACCTGCACAATCGGTTGAGCCATTTCCTAGTCCTTCGCTTAGCGGGCCGGCTGGAGCTTGAGCTCCGCGGGCGTCTGGGCCGTGTGCGGATGCTTGTCGCCCGCGTAGACCTTGAGCTTCTTGTAGATGCGGCGGCCGAGCGGGCCCTTCGGCAGCATGCCCCACACGGCGCGCTCGATCACTTCCTTCGGGTTGCGCTGGATCATCTGCGCGGCGGTGTACGTCGACAGGCCGCCCGGATGCAGGCTGTGCTTGTAGTAGAGCTTGCCGTCCATCTTGTTGCCCGTCAGATGGATCTTGGCCGCGTTGATCACGACGACGAAGTCACCGTGGTCGACGTGCGGCGTAAAGGTCGGCTTGTGCTTGCCGCGGAGGACGTGCGCGATCTGCGTGCAGGCGCGCCCGAGGGTCATCCCGGCGACGTCCACGACCTGCCATTTGCGGTCGGTGACGGCGGCGTCGGTCTTCATCGAGAAGGTCTTCTGCATTGGAATCGATCCCCAAAACCTTGGAAACAAGGCAGGGACTTATATTCGGGGGACCCCGGAGTGTCAAGGTCTTTCATCATGATATGATGGCGCAGCGGAGACCCTTGGCACGACGCGCGGGCAGGGAGCGAAAGGCGCTCGGGGCATACTACACGCCGCCGGCGCTGGTGGAGGCGGCGCTGGCCGGGCTGCCGGCGCCGCGGGCGGGCGCGCGCGGGCGGGTGGTCGACCTGGCGTGCGGCGAGGGCGTGTGGCTCGAGGCGGTGGCGCGCCGCTGGCCGGGGACGGCGCTGACCGGCGTCGACATCGACGAGGCGGCGCTGGCGGTGGCGCGGCAGCGCGTGCAAGCGACGCTGATCGCCGGCGACGGGACGCGGTTTCGCGGGATTTTCGACTGCGTAGTCGGTAATCCGCCCTGGGGCGCCGGCCGCGTCGGAAACGTGCGGCGCGGGGCCGAGTCGGTCAGCGCCTTTATCGACTCGGCAGTCGATAATCTGGCGCCGGGCGGGCGGCTTTGCCTCTTGGTGCCGGCGGCGTGGCTCGAGGTGGCGGCGCACGCGGCGGCGCGGCGGCGGCTGTGCGCGCGGGCGGCGATCGAGCGGCTCGAGTATCTCGGCGACGTCTTTGCGGGCGTGCACGCGCCCGCGGCGCTCCTGGTGGCGCGGCGCGAGCCAGACGCGGCGGATCGCGCCCAGCAGATCGTGGCGATGCCGCGCGGGCCGGTGGCGCAGGCAGCGCTCGAGCGCGACCCGGCGTGCGCGCTCAACCCGCGGCTGACGGCGCCGGAGCACGCGTTGACGGCGCGGCTCGATGCGCATCCCGAGCGGCTGACGGGGCGCGTGCGCTTCATCCTCGGCGTCGTCACCGGGGACAACCGGCGCGCGCTCGGCGCCGATGACAACGGCGGCGACGGCGAGCCCATCGTCACCGGGCGCGACGTCCAACCGATGCGCATCGCGACGCCGCGGCGGCGCTTGTGCGTGCCGCTCGAGCGCGTGCAGCAGGCGGCGCCGCGGCAGGCCTACGCGCGGCCGAAGGTGGTCTATCGCTTCGTCGCGGCGCATCCGGTGGCGGCGGTCGATCGCAAAGGCAGGCTCACGCTCAACAGCGCCAACGCGCTCGCCTTTGACGATCCGGGGGACTTCGGTCGCGATGGGCTCGACTTCGTGGCGGCGTGGCTCAACTCGTCGACGGTGCGCTGGCTGCATCGCGCGCGCTTCGCCATGCCGCGCGTGTTGCGCTCGCACCTCGAGCGGCTGCCGCTGCCGTCGACCACGGGCGCCGAACGGCGCGCCATCGTCGCCGCGGCGCTGGCGGGCGATGCCCGGGCGCTGGATCTTGCCGTGATGGATGCCTATCGTCTCGACGACGACGAGCGCATGATGGTGCAAACATGGCCGCGATCCTGATGGTCGAGCCGCCGTCGGCGGCGCGTGACGAGCTCGAGCGCGCCCTCGGCGACGCGGGGCATCGCGTGCTCGTCGTCGGCGACGGCGAGTCGGCGCTGCAGACGTGGCGCACCGAGCGGCAGGAGCTGGCGCTGCTCGACGAGGCGGCGCCGCGGCTCAACGGGCTCGGCGTGGCGCTGCGCATGAAGCAGGAGTCGCCGTCGGCGTTCATGCCCGTGGTGATCGTCTCGGGCCGCGACGCGATCGCGCGCGCGGCGGCGCTCGGCGTGGCCGACGACGTGGTGTCGCGGCCGTACGACACGCGCGAAGTGGTCGCGCGCTGCCACGCGCTTTTGCGCACGCGCGCGCTCGTCGACGATCTCAGGCTGCAGCGCGCCGAGAGCGAAGCCAAGACCTACGCGGATGTGACCACGGGCCTGCGCAACCGCGCGTTTCTCGGTGAGCGCCTGGGCGAGGAGTTCAAGCGCGCAGTGCGCTACAACGAGCCGTTGTCGATGGTGCTGCTCGCCGTCGAGGGCATGCGCGCGATCATCGACAAGCGCGGCATCGGCACCGGCGATCGCATGTTGCAGCTGGTGGCCAACGCGGCCTTGCGATCGCTGCGGCAGATCGACGTGGTCACGCGCTACGGCGCGCACGAGCTGGCGGCGCTTCTGCCCAACACGCACCTGGCGGGCGCGCTCACCTGCGCCGATCGCCTGCGCCGCGAGACCGCGACCGCGGTCATCGACGAGGTCAAGGCGGTGGTGTCGATGGGCATCGCGTTCTATCCGGGCAAGGACGTCAACGACGCGACCGATCTCTTGCGCATGGCGGCGCGCGCGCTCGAGCGGGCGCGCGAGGAGGGCGCCGGATCGATTTGCCTCTATCAGCATCAAGGATACCTGTTTCAACCGAAGTGAATTAGACTCGCCCCGTGTCTCGCGTCGGCCTCTTGCTCAAGCGCGGCAAACCGGAAGCCGACGAGATCGCGCGCGAGCTGACGGCGTGGCTGGGCACGCGCGGGCACGAGGCGATTGTCGTCGGCGATTCCGATTCGGTAGCAGGGCTCGATCTGTTGGTCGTGCTCGGCGGTGACGGCACGCTCCTGCATGGCGGCGCGCTCGTCGCCGACGCCAAGGTGCCGATTCTCGGCATCAACCTCGGGCACCTCGGCTTTCTGACCTCGTGCGCGCCCGCCGACGGGCAGGCGGCGATCGAGCGCGCGCTCGCGGGCGAGCTGCCGATCGAGGAGCGGCTTCGTCTGCGCGTCGACGTCGTGCGCGGCTCGGGCGAGACGACGGTGACGCGGTTTGCTTGCAACGACGCGGTGGTCAGTCAGGGCGCGCTGGCGCGGCTCATCGAGCTCGACGCGCTGCTCGACGATCGCCGCATCACGCGTTATCGCGCCGACGGGCTCATCGTGGCCACGTCGACCGGCTCGACGGCGTACACGCTCGCTGCCGGCGGGCCGATCGTGACGCCCGAGGTGCGCGCGTTCGTGGTCACCCCGATCTGCGCGCACACGCTGACGGCGCGGCCGGTGGTGGTGCCGTCGAGCTCGCGTCTGACGGTGCGCCTGGGCTCGCCCGCCGAGCACGTGCAGCTCACCGTCGACGGGCAGTGGGGCACCGGGCTGGCCGACGGCGACCGCGTCGAGATCTCGGCGGCGGCCGAGCCGTTGCGCCTGTTCCGCTCGCGGCAGAGCTACTTCGACGTCTTGCGCGAGAAGATGGGCTGGGGCGAAGAGTAGGCCGCAACTTTTTTCGGACGGTCACGAAAAGAAGACATGCTGACGCATCTGCGCATCACCGACTTCGCGCTCCTCGACGACGTCGAGGTCGAGTTCGGCCCCGGCTTCAACGTGCTCACCGGCGAGACCGGCGCCGGCAAGTCGCTGCTCGTCGAGGCGGTGGCGCTCCTACGCGGCGGGCGCGCGTCGGCGGACGTGGTGCGCTCGGGTGCCGAAGAGGCGCGCGTCGAGGCCATCTTCGAGCCGCCGCACGGGCCGGCCGCCGAGGCGCTGAAGGAGCGGCTGGGGCGCGCCGGGATCGATCCCGTCGACGAGGGGCTGGTGGTGCGGCGCGTGATCGGAAAGTCGGGGCGCGGCCGCGTCTACATCAATAATGTGCTGGCCACGGCAGCGGCGCTCGGCGACGTCGCCGGCGTGCTCATCGAGCTCGCCGGGCAGCACGAGCACCAGACGCTCGGCGATCCAGCGCAGCACCTGGCCATCCTCGACGCCTTCGGCAGCCACGGCGAGATGCTGGCGGCGATGGCGGCGGCGCACGCGCGCATCGAAGCGGCGGCGCGGGCGTTGGCGTCGGTGACGCTCGACGAGCGCACGCGCACCGAGCGCGAGGAGTTCCTGAAGTTCCAGCTCAAGGAGCTGGCCGACGCCAAGCTCGAGCCGGGCGAGGACGAGCGGCTCAAGCTCGAGCGCGAGCGGCTGCGCGCAGCCGAGAAGCTGCGCTCGGCGGCGGGGCGCGGCGAGGACGCGATCTACGCGCGCGAAGGCGCGATCGCCGAGGAGCTCGGAACCATCGGGCGCGAGCTCGGCGAGCTCGGGCGCATCGATCCCGAGCTCTTGCGCCTGGGCAAGCAGGTCGACGAAGCGCGCGTGACGCTCGAGGAGGCGGCCCGCGATCTGCGGCGTTACGTCGAGCACCTCGACGCCGATCCGGAGCGCCTGGCGGAAGTCGAGGAGCGGACCGACCTGATCGCCAAGCTCCTGCGCAAGCATCGCGGCGACGCCGGCGACGTGGCCGCGCTCATCAGAAAGCGCGACGCGATCGCCAAGGAGCTCGGCGATCTGACCTCGCACGAGGCGCGCCGTGCCGAGCTCGCCGCCGAGCTGCACGCGGCGCGCGCCACGGCGGCGAGCATCGCGACCAACTTGTCGGCGGCGCGCACGCGGGTGGCGCGAACGCTGCAAACGCGCGTCGGCGAGGCGCTGGCGGAGCTGGCGATGGCGGGCGCGCGGCTCGTGCCGGCGCTGTCGCCGACGGCGACGCGCGAGGGTGACGACGCGGCCTTCGTGTTCGACGGGCGGCGCCTCGGCGCCAGCGGCTGGGATCGCGCCGAGTTTCAGCTCGCCGCCAACAAGGGCGACGAGCCGCGCCCGCTGCACAAGATCGCCTCGGGCGGCGAGCTCTCGCGCATTATGTTGGCGTTGAAGCGCATCTTGTCGCGCGCCGATCAGGTCGCCACCTACGTCTTCGACGAGGTCGACGCCGGCATCGGCGGCGCCGTCGCCGACGTGGTCGGGCGGCAGATCCGCGCCGTCGCCGAGGACAAGCAGGTCCTGTGCATCACGCACCTGCCGCAGATCGCGGCGCACGCGGCGGTGCAGTTTCGCGTGGAGAAGCAAGAGCGGCGCGGGCGCGTCCACACGGCGGTGCGCAAGCTGACGGCGCCCGAGCGCAAAGAGGAGATCGCGCGCATGCTCGGCGGCAAGGTGACGCCCAAAGCGCGCGCCCACGCCGAGGAGCTCCTAAAGGGCGCCCGCGCCGTTGAAGGGTGAGGCTCGGTTTCACACTGAACACTAGTTCAAACGCGCGGATCCAGTGGAAAAATTGGCGAGGCGACGGGGTGCGTGGTAAGCGCTAAGAGGACACGTTCATGCCGTCTCCGAAGGGTCGATCCAAGGGTAGCAGTCGTCGCGCGTCGCCGTGGCAGGGCTCGTTGCGCCTGGGCATGGTGTTCGCGGTGCTCATCGGCGTGAACGTCTACTTCTTCTTCCTGCGCGGCGGCACGTCGTTGCGCGCGCTCATGAAGACGACCGAGCTGCAGAAGGCGAGCCCGACCGACGCGCCCACGGGCGCGACGGCGGCGCCGGCGGGCGCGCCCAGGCCGAAGGCGGACGATCCGTCGGCCGAGGAGGCGCGGGTCGTCGACGGCACGATGGCCGATAACGACACCGTCGAGCGGCGCTGGAAGGCCGACGGGCTGCCGCCGGCGACGGTGAACGCGCTCGCCAACGCGCTCGGCAAGCTGTTCGACCTGCGCACGGTGCGCGCCGGTCACGGCTACACGCTGCGCTTCGACGCCGAGGATCACCTGCGCGCCGTCGAGTATCGTGTGTCGCCGGCGCTGGCGTATCACGTCGCGCGCGACACCAACGACGCTTGGAAGGCAACCAAGGACGAGAAGCCGATCGAGACGCGCACGGCCGAGATCGGCGGCGTCATCGGGTCGTCGCTCTACGACGCGATCAAGCGCACCGGCGAGTCGACGTCGCTGGTCGGCTGGTTCGTCGATACGTTCGCGTGGGACATCAACTTCTACATCGACTCGAACGCGGGCGACCGCTTCAAGATCATCGTCGAGAAGCGCTACCTCGGCGGCAAGTTCTACAAATACGGGCGCGTGCTCGCCGCGGAGTACAAAGGGCGCACCGGCACGTTCCGCGCCTTCTGGTTTCAGCCCAGCGACGGCACGCCAGGCTCGTACTTCACCGAGCACGGCGAGTCGATCGTCAAGTCGCTCTTGAAGACGCCGCTCAAGTACGTGCGCATCTCGTCGAACTTCGATCGTCACCGCTTCCACCCGATCCTGCACACCGAGCGCGCGCATCTCGGCGTCGACTACGCGGCGCCGACGGGGACGCCGGTGTGGGCGACTGCGCCGGGGCGCGTGTCGTTCGTCGGGCCGCGCGGCGGCGCGGGCAACGCGATCATCGTCGACCACGCGGGCGGCATGTCGTCGACCTACATGCACTTGTCGAAGTTCGCCAAAGGATTGCACGTCGGTCAGGAAGTGCGACAGAAGCAGGTGATCGGCTACGTTGGCATGACCGGGCTGGCGACGGGGCCGCACCTGCACTTCTCGGTGCGCATCAACGGCGCGTTCGTCGATCCGCTCAAGCTCAAGCCCGCGCGCGAGGCGCCGATCGAGCAAAAGTACCGTCAGGAGTTCGCCGACGTCGTCGGGCCGCGCTTGCAGACGCTGGCCGCGATCGCGGTCACGCCGCCGCCCGATCGGCTGGTCGCGCACGGTCTTTCGCCGATGCCGTAAAGCCCGTCCGCACCCGCGTGCATCTGGGAATAAAGGCGCTATAGAACAAGTATACTGTTCTTAGGAGGCGCCGCTCCCATGCGCGTCATCATTGGGCTCGTCAAGGGGTTGATCGTCGGTGGCGCGGTCGGCTACGGCCTGCTCCGCCTCGGCTGGACGTGGGGCGTGCTGGCGTACGTCGCATGCGCGATCGTGGGCGCGCTCGTCGGTGTCGTCGCCGGACGCGCGCCGTGGAAGGCAGAGACGATCTGGACGCCGGTGCTGAAGATGATCGTCGGTGCCGGCATCGGCGTCGGGCTGGCGGCGCTCGGGATGCACTTTGGTCCCGACAGCCAGGTGTTCGTCAAGCCCCTGCAGACGGGGCTCGAGCACGTGCCCTTCCGCTCGGGGCCGATCATGGCGCCGATCATCGGCCTCATATACGGCATCTTCGTCGAGTGGGATGACGGCGGCGCCAAGAAGGACGCCAAGAAGCCCAGCGACGGCGACGCGCCGCCTCCCGCCAAGAAGTCCTGATTTACCGTCGTCCAGCGTGGTGCTGGAAGTCGACCATCAAGCAACGCTCTTGTACGACCAGGATGCCGGCGGCGGCGAAGCGCTCGGCCGCGGCGTCGTCGCGAATGCCCGACTGCAGCCAGACGGCGCGCGGCGCCTTTTCGAGGATGTCGTCGACGTGCGCGGCGACGTCGCGCGAGCGGCGGAAGACGTCGACGATGTCGATGGGCCCGGGCACCGCGGCGACGGTGCGATAGACGCGCGCGCCGAGGATCGTGGTGACCTCGGGATAGTAGACGGGCACCGGCACGATCTCGACGCCGCCGCGCTGGAGCGCCTCGGGCACGTAGAACGCCGGTTGATCGCGCTGCGCGTCGGTCTTGATGCCGAGGACGGCCACGCGACGCGCCGAGCGGCAGAGCTCGGCTACGCGGGCTTCGTCGTCGCTGATGACGTTGGCGTGCATGCCTCGTCTTCCTCGCCGACGTCGTAGGCGCCGAGCTCCTCGAGCACTTCCTCGTCGGTCTTGGCGCCGCCTTCGGCTTCGAGCACGACCGGATGCTCCTGTTTGGCGGCGCGCTCCTCCTCGCGGCGGCGGCGATAGAAGAACACCTCTTCGGTGAGGCCGAGGCCGACGTAGGTGGCCATGAGGCCGACGAAGATGAGCGCCGAGTGCATGCGGCCGAGGAGCACGACCGCGGTGAACGCCGCGACGGCGAGAAAGCCGGTGGCGGTGCGCCGCGAGAGGCGCAGGTCCTTGAACGAGCGGAAGCGGATGCGGCTCACCATGAGATACGACAGCACCACGACGAGGACGGCGAGCGCCGGCTGGCCGACGTCGACGAACGAGCCGGCGAGTTGATGATTGAGGAGCACGAGCGACACCAGCACCGCCGAGGCCGCGGGCACCGGCAGGCCGATGATGAACTTGCCCGGCTTCGCGGCGTCGTGCTGCATCGCCAGCACGTTGAAGCGGGCCAGGCGCAGCGCGCCGGCGGCGCAGAAGACGAAGGCGACGAAGATGCCCCACTTGCCGAAGCTGGTAAGGCCCCAGCGATAGACGAGCAGCGCCGGCGCCACGCCGAAGCTGATGACGTCGGCGAGCGAGTCGAGCTGCATGCCGAGGTCCGACTGCGTCTTGGTCAGGCGCGCGACGCGCCCGTCGGCGAGATCGAAGAAGTAGGCGAAGCAGATGGCGACGGCGGCCTGGTAGAGCGCGTCGATGCTCGGCTGCGAGCCCGTGCACAGCGTGATGGCGAAGAACCCGCAGAACACGCTCGACAGCGTGAACAGGTTCGGCAAGATGAAGAACGTCTTCCGAAGGTTCATCGGCCTCATATTGTATCAATTTAGTAGTCGACCCGCACCAGGGCGAGGCCTTGCGGCGGGGCGGTCACGCCCGCTTGGCGACGGTCACGTCCGTCGAGAATGCGTTGCACGTCCTCCGCCGAGCGTTTGCCCCAGCCGACTTCGCACAGCGTGCCGACGAGGATGCGCACCATGTTCTTCAAGAATGCTTCGGCTTCGACCTCGACGGTGACGAGCTCGGAGGAGCGGGCGACCGCCAGGCGGCTCACCGTGCGAGTGGTCGTCTTGCGCTCGCAGTCGGCGGCGCGGAAGGCGGAAAAGTCGTGGCGGCCAACGAGGCGGTCGGCGCCGGCTTGCATGCGCGTGACGTCGATGGCGCGGCGCAGGTGCCAGACGTAGCGATCGCGCATGGGCGCGCGCGTCGGCGCCGTCCAGATGCTGTACCGGTAGAGCTTGCCGCGCGCGGAGAAGCGGGCGTCGAAGTCGTCGGCGACGGCGGCGACGTCGTGGATGGCGATGGCGCGCGGCAGGACCGCGTTGAGGCCGCGCAGATAGCCGTGCAGTGGCACGGCCGTGCCCGGCGGCGCGTCGAAGTGCGCGACCTGCCCGAGCGCGTGCACGCCGGCGTCGGTGCGGCCGGCGCCGCGAATCGTCGTCGCGACGCCGCCGTGCATCTCGGTGAGCGCGTCCTCGATCGCGGCCTGCACGCTGGGGCCGTTGGACTGGCGCTGCCAGCCGACGAAGTCGGTGCCGTCGTACTCGACGGTCATGCGAAAGCGCATCGCGGCGGAGCTTACTCCAGCGCGCTCTAGAATTCGAAGCCGACGCCGGCGTTGAGCGTGGTGTCGGAGAGGTTCATCTTGTTGGCGGCGCCGAAGCCGGTGATGTCGGCGTAGTGGAACTCGCAGAAGAGGTAGGTGTGGTTGATGCCGAGCTCGGCGTCCATGACCTTGGCCGCCGACGGGTCGAGCACGTCGAGTAGGAACGCGCCGCCGGGGTTCATGACCCAGCCGAAGGTGCCGCCCCAGCCGCCCTGGCTCGACATCGAGCCCGGCGGCGTGTACTGCGCCACCGAGAGGAAGCCGCCGCCGTTGTCGATCTCCCAGATGTAGTAGGCGAGGCCGATCTTGAAGTAGGGAATGAACGGGATGTGATAGCGCAGCGCCAGGAAGTCGAAGCGATAGATCACCATCACCGAGAGCGGCACGATGTTGAGCGCGGTGGTGTCGCCCGAGCGCGTGCAGGGGCTGGTCGAGCCGGGGCTGGCGTCGCACGGCATGTCGTTCGCGCCGGTCGTCGAATTCTGGTTGAAGGCGAACGAGTGCGTGGTGCGGCGATAGAAGCCGGCGGTGTTGCCGACGGCGAGCGTGCCCCACCACTTGTGCAGGAACTCGTAGTCGAACTCGATCTGCGTGAGCAGGCGGCCGGGCGGGCGCGAATGGCCCTTTGCCGGCGGGAAGAGATCGGCAAACGGCGTGGCGCCGTGCAGGCCCGGCGAGGCGTCGATGTTGGGCGAGTAGGGGCCGAACTTGACCTCGAGGGCGAAGCGCTGCGACGAGGAGTAGTCGTGCGGCGCGTTCTCGCCGAACGGGGGCGGATTGCCGCCGATGCCGCCGCTTTGTTCCTGGGCGTGCGCGGCGGCGGGCGCAGCGACGAGCGGCAGCGCGAGGGCAAACGTGATCGCGGCGAAGGCGAGGCGTTTCACGCGGCGCGGCTCCCGGCGAAGCGGCGGCGGATGCGCTTTCTGAAGACGAGCGCGAGCACGACGAGGAGCACGAGCGCCTTTTGCAGCGGCGGCACGTAGAGCCAGAACCAGGCGGCGGCGATCAGCGGCGCGAGAAAGAGGCGCGTGACGGCGCGGACGCCGTCGTGCTCGGCGATCCACGCGGCCGGGCCGGGGCTGTGCGCGTAGTACCACTCGACGAACGCGCGGCCGAAGCCGTGCTCGAGCAGCACCTGATCGCGGAAGTCGCGCAGCACGTAGACCCAACGGTTCTCGTAGGAGCCGAACGCGGCCGTCGCGATGAAGCAGCCGCCGGGGCCGCCGCCTTCGTC
>DASXOU010000916.1:0-5575 GCA_036494045.1 Polyangia bacterium
ATGGTGCTGGTCACCTTCATCGTCGCCGCCGCCACCGGCGCCGTGCCGGTGTGGCTGGCGGTGCTGGTCATCGGCCGCGACGTCATCCTCGCCTCGGGCGGCGCGCTCTTCGCGTTCGTCTATCGCGGCATCCTCGGCCCCGACCGCTGGCGCCCCTCGCGCATCGGCAAGTACGCCACGTTCTACACGGTCGGCACCATCGGCCTGGCGCTGCTCCACTCGATGACCGGCTACGAGCGGCTGCGCCCGTTCGTCGGCGCGCTCGGCATCATGTGCGCCGCCTGCACCATCGTCAGCGGCATCCAGTACGTCGCCTCCGGCATCCAAGCCTTCGTGGGCAGTGCTAAGGTGGAAGCATGAACGACGTCGAAGTGACCAACGAAGCCGGCGTGCGCTGGATCGCGCTCAATCGCCCCGAGTCGAAGAACGGGCTGACCGACACGGTCAACGCCGCGCTCATCGAAGCGCTCGACGGCGCCGGCGCCGACAAGGCGATCCGCTGCGTCGTCGTCACCGGCAAGAACGGCAACTTCTGCTCGGGACTCGACCTGAAGACGATGGCCGCCGGCGGCATGAGCGGCATGGACAACGTCGAAGAGCACATGCGGAAATATTTCCATGGGCTCATCCGCGCCGTGCGCCGCGTCGAGAAGCCGGTGGTCGCGCTCGTCGACGGCGCCGCGGTCGGCTACGGCTGCGATCTGGCGCTGGCGTGCGATCTGCGCATCGGCACCGAGCGCACGCGCTTCGGCGAGGTGTTCGTCAAGCGCGGGCTCATGCCCGACGGCGGCGGCACCTGGACGCTGCCGCGGCTGGTCGGCGTCGGCAAGGCGCTCGAGCTCATGTTCACGGGCGATCTCGTCGGCGCCGACGAGGCGCTGCGCCTCGGGCTGCTGTCGCGCGTGATTCCCTCGGCCGAGGCCGAGCAGCAGACGTGGGAGTTCGCCAAGCGCCTGGCGGCGGGGCCGCCGCTGGTGCACGCGTGGATCAAGCGCGCGGTCTACGCGGCGCAAGCGACCGACCTCGAGGCCGCGCTGGAGAACGAGGTGCGCGGCCAGATGAAGCTCTTGCGCTCGAAGGACTTCTTCGAAGGCATCGCCGCCTTCTTCCAGAAGCGCGATCCCAAGTTCAGCGGCGAGTGAGCGTCGAACGATAGCTACGGGCAGGCGCCGGAGAAGTCGTTGGTGAACCAGAGCGCCTGCTGACTATCGACGACGAGGCCGACCCCGACGCGCGTCGAGGATGCGGCGAGGATGTTGTCGTGATGGCCGCCGCCGGGGCCTTCGTCCATCATCGCCTTCAAGATGGCGTCGATGGTCGCGTCCTCGTCGCCGTTCACCGGCCAGCCCGGCGCCTGATTCTCCGCGGCCGAGTTGCAGAAGCCCTGCTGCCACAACGCGCCCGATCCGGCCTGCGCCATGAAGTAGCCGTGCGCCATGCCGCTCGACT
The DNA here is from genome assembly GCA_036494045.1 of Polyangia bacterium. Taxonomy (GTDB): domain Bacteria; phylum Myxococcota_A; class Polyangia; order Palsa-1104; family Palsa-1104; genus JAQBQH01. The sequence goes on from DASXOU010000916.1 coordinate 1,450, forward strand.
CCAGCATGTCCGACGCCGTCGTCGAGAACGTGGAGAGCTCGTCGTCGAGCGTGAGCGCCGCGACGCCGTTCTGCGCGCGGTACATGTTGAGCATGTCGACGTTGTGCTGCACGTGCGGATCGCTCGACGTGCTGCCGCCGCCGCCACCACCGCTGCCACCACTGCCGGCGCCGCCGCTACCGCCGCCGCCCGATCCGCCGGCCGACAAGCCGCCGCACGCAGGCAGCGCCACCATCGCGAGCGCCAACACGACACGACGCATACGACGATTGTACGCCGATTCTATGCGCTCGGGAGCGTCTCGCAGAACTCGATGCGCCGCGGCACCTTGTACGGCGCCAGGTTCTTGGCGCAGTGGTCGATGATCTCCTCGGCCACGCTCGGTCCGCTCTTGCCCATCACCACGACGCTGGCGACGACCATCGGCCCGCCGAGCGGATCGGTAATCACGCGCACCTGTGCCTGCTGCACCTTGGCGAACGACTCCAGGCACTCCTGCACTTCGCCGAGCGCGACGCGCTTGCCGTCGACCTTGACCAGCTGGTCCTCGCGCCCCGTCAAATAGATGCGGCCGGTCTTGTCGAAGTGTCCGACGTCGCCGGTGCGCAGCCAGCCCTTGTCGTCGACGCCGCCGACGGCCACCGCTTCGCCGCGCGTGCGCGCCATGGGCATCGACTTGCGCGCCACCGACTTCGACTTCACCCAGATCGCCGCGTCGACCTCGCTCGATCCATTGGAGCTACTGTTGGCCTTTTGGCCCTCACCCGCGCGCACCTCGACGCCTTCGACGACTTTGCCGACGGAGCCGGGCCGCGGCTCCTTCTTGTCGCAGGCGATCGTCGAGGTCTCGGTCGTGTGATACATGGGCACGATGCGGATGCCCCAGCGATCCTTGAACGCGTCCGCCGTCGCCTCCGACAGCGGCGAGCCCGCCGACAGATAGCGCGGCCGCTTGACCTTGAGCGCCTTGGCCGTCGGCAGTTTCGCCAGCCCCGCGTACAGGCCCGGCGTTCCGGGAAGCACGTTGATCTCCTGCTCGCGCAAGAGCTTGACGATGCGCTTGGGCGCCACTTCGTCCTCGAGATACAAGGTCGCGCCGAAGCGCAGCGCCAGCATGAGGCCGCAGTCGAAGCCGTAGCTGTGATAGAGCGGCACCGTCGTGAGGATGCGATCGTCGGCGGTGACCTCGAGCGCCTTGGCCGTCTGCACCGCCGCCGCTTCCAGGTTCTCGTCGGTGCGTAGGACACCCTTCGGGTTGCCCTGCGAATCGTTGGTGTAGAGCACGAGCGCCGCCGGATCGGACGTGATGGTCGACTTCTTGTAGATCGAGCAGGTCAAAAGCGTGCCCTGCAAGCGGCGCCGCGACTCCAGGTTCTCCAGCCGCCCCGACGCCGATGGCGGCGCCGGCTGCTGCGTCTCGACGCCGCCGCGCGGCCGCGTGATGAGCGCGCGCACCGGCGCGGTGTCCATGATGAGGCCGAGGTCGCGCGTGCCCGTCGTCGGATCGAGCGGCACGACGACGGCGCCGACCTTGGACAGCGCGAGCGCGAGGATGGCGAAGTCGGGCACGTTGCCGAGCATGAGCCCGACCCAATCGCCCTTCTTGATGCCCATCGCGCTGAACTCCTGCACGCGACGGTCGACGCGATGCGAGAGCCCGCGCCACGACAAATATGTGTCACGATAGACGAGCGCCTTGGCGCTGCCTTGCGCGCGAGTCGCGTCAGTGAGCCACTTATACAGCAACGTCATCCTCTTCCGACGGGCCGTAGCTTACGGTATGAAGCCGTACATGCGCAAGGGCCGCACCGTCTTCGTCGTCTTGGCGGCGCTGTTCGCGCTCTCCGCCAGGTCGGAGGCGACGTGGGCCGCGCCGCCGGCCAGCGTCGGCAAGTCGAAGTCGGCCAACGACGAGGTCGACGACCTCGTGCGCGAGAACCTCGACGCCGAGATGCTGGAGCAGCCGATCGCCGCCACCTGGCTCGGCGTCCACGCCTGGGACGATCACGTCGACAACGTGCGCCCCGAAGAGCAGGCGCACATGGCGCTGCGTTTGCGCGTCCTCCTCGATCGGCTGCGCGCCATCGACGAATCCAAGCTCGACGCCAATCACGCGTTCGATCGCGTGCTGTTGGCGCATCACGCCGATCAGGCGCTCTACACGCTCGCGGAGCTGCGGCCGCTCGAGCGCAATCCGCTCGTCTATTGCGATCTGGCGCAGTCGGCCATCTACGAGCTCGTGACCGACGACTTCATCCCGCCCGTCGATCGGCTGCGCGCGATCAACGCGCGGTTGTGGAAGATCGGCGGCCTCCTCGACGACGCGCGGCGCAACCTGCGCGCAACCACGCCCGAGCTGACGGTGCGGCGCGCGATCGAAGAAGCGCAGTCGGCCAAGGGCTTCATCGCCGAGACGCTGCCCAAGGCGATGCAGGGCGTGGAGTCGCCCAAGCTCCTCGAGGAGCTGCGCAACGCCTCGGGCAACGCGTCGCGCGCGCTCGACGACTTCGCCAGTTGGCTCACGCGCGACTTGTTGCCGCGCGCGCACGGCGACTACGCGCTCGGGCGCGATCGGCTGATGGAGCTTCTGCGCCGCGGCGAAGGCGTCGACGTCACGCCCGAGCTTCTGGTGTCGCTCGGCGAGCGCGAGCTCAAGGACGCGCGCCGCCGGCTCGATGAAGCCGCGCGCGCCGCGACGGGAAAATCGGGCGCCGACGTGTCGAAGCTGCTCGAGGAGGATCACGGGCGGCCCGAGGAGCTCCTGACCTCGGCGCAGGAGATGCTCGAGAGCGCCGTCAAGTTCGCGCGCACGCAGGGCCTGTGGTCGCCGCCCGATCCGGAGCGGCCACGCGTGATCGAGATGCCGCCGGCGTTGTGGGGCTTCATGCAGCTGCAGATGCCGGGACCGCTCGAGCCGCACGCGCACGAGGCGTACCTGTACGTCGATCCTGTCGACAAGAGCTGGCCCGATCGGCGCAAGCAGGAGCACCTGCGCACGTTCAATCGGCCGGTGATGGCGCGGACCATGCTGCACGAGGCGCTCGGCCACTACGTGCAGGCCGAGCTCGATCGCGGGGCGCCGACGCCGAGGCAGAAGGGGGCGCTGTCGCCGCTGTTCGTCGAGGGCTGGGCCGGCTACGTCGAGGAGATGATGCTGGCCGAGGGTTGGCTGCCGGGCGACGCCAAGGTGCGCGTGGCGGCGGCGCGCGCGACGGTGCTGCGCGCGGCACGCCTGGTCGCGGCAGTGCGGCTGCACGCGCTCGGCGCCAAGATCGACGACGCCGTCAAGGTGTTCACCGACGAGGCCGGGCTCGACGACTCGCAGGCGCGGCGCGAGGCGGAGCGCGCGGCGATCGATCCGATGGTGCTCGCCGACGCGCTCGGGCGCATCGCGATCTTGAAGCTGCGCGACGATTGGCGCGCGGCGCACGTGGGCGCGCCGCTGGGCGCGTTCCACGACGCGCTGTTGCACCACGGCACGCCGTCGCCGATCCTGCTACGCAAGCTGCTCTTGCCCGGCGACACCGCCAGCCCGCTGTAGATGGCGAACGCGCTGAAGCCTCTGGTCGCGCTCGCCAAGAGCGACACCGCCCGAGCGCTCGTGCGTGCGCGCGGCGAGCCGCAGGCGGCCAATCGTTGCCAATTTCTCGCGTGGACGGCGCGCTTCGCGCCCGACGCTGCAGTGGTGGCGATCGCCGACGAGGCGCTCGCCGCCGCCGCGATCGTCGACGACGACTATTGGAGCGTCGCCATCGCCGCCTGGCCGCTGCGCGCGCTCGTCGAGCGTGGGCACGAGCGCGACTGTGTGCGCGCCCTTGCGCCGGTGCTCGCGCGCGCGACGCGCATCGCGCATCCAGTGAGCCGCATGGACGCGCTCGCGCTCGTCCTGCACGCAGTCCTCGACGTCGACGCGGCGCGCGCAGCTACGGTGCCCGAGCTGGTGCGCGCCTGTCAGGCGGCGACGAGCTGGAAGTCGCCGCGCTGCCTGGCCGACACCGCAGTGCTGCTCGCGCCCATCGACGAGCCGGCAGCGGCGCACGTCCTCGCCGCGCTCGCCGACGGCCGCCACAAGCGTCAGGCGCTGCGCGCGTTCGCCGCCGGCGCCGCACCGCCGCGCACCTTCTTC
>DASXOU010000917.1:0-1737 GCA_036494045.1 Polyangia bacterium
ACGGACGGCTGGTCGATACCGCGCTGCAGTCGCGGTCGGAGCGCTACGTGGGCGCCATTCTGGACGAGCTCAGGGATGTGTCGGTGGCGTCGCGCATCAACAAGCCGATCGGCGACAAGATGATCATGAACGCCGCGTTTCTCATCTCGCGGGATCACGAGGCCGCCTTCGACGCGCGGGTGAAGGCGATCGCGGGCCGGTTCGACAAGCTGACGTTCAAGTACACGGGGCCGTGGCCGCCGTACAACTTCGTCAACATCAGGCTCAAGCTGGAGCGCGCCTAGCGCCCGGGCACCGACTCGTCATCCCCAATGTTCATCCTGGACACGCTGCTCATCGGCTCGCTGCGCTTCGTCCTCGACAAGGTCGCCGCCGCGGCCGAGGCCGAAATGTCGGACGACTCCTCGCTCCGCGAGCAGCTGCTCGAAGCGCAGATGCAGCTCGAGCTCGGCGAGATCACGGATGCCGTATTCGCCGAGACCGAGCGCGACATCCTGGCGCGTATCCGCGAGCTGAAGGGCACGCAGGGCGCCGGCGCGCTCTCGATGTCGAAAGACGTCACGGTCGACCTGGAAACCTTCAAGCCCGAAGGTTGACGGCTCCCACTTTTATCTTCTTCGGCGGCAAAGGCGGCGTCGGCAAAACGACGTGCGCGGCGGCGCGGGCGGTTGCGGAAGCGGCAGGCGGCGCCGACGTGCTGGCGATCTCCACCGACCCGGCGCACTCGCTGGGCGATGCGCTGGCGGCGCGGTTGTCGGCGCGCGTCACGCGCGTCCCCATCGGCCGGTCGCAGGGGCTCTTCGCGGTGGAACTGGACGCCACGCGCGCGCTCGCCCGCTGGATGCGCGAGCATCGCCGTGCCCTCGGCGAGGCGATCGAGCACGGGACGTGGCTCGATCGCGAGGATATCGCCAATCTGCTCGCGCTGACGATTCCTGGCGTCGACGAGCTGGTCGCGATGCTCGAGATCGCGCGGCTCGCCGGCGAGCACGTGCGCGCGGCCGCACGTGCCGAAGGGTCGCGGACGCCCGCCACGACGCGGCGTGGACGCTCGGCCCGTCGCGCGCTCGTTGTCGTCGACACGGCGCCGACCGGCCACACGCTCCGCCTGCTCGCGGCGCCAGATGCGCTTGCCGCCATCGCGCGTCTACTGGACGGCCTTCAGGAGCGCCACCGCACGATTCGGCGCGAGTTCGGCGGCGCGATCGCGCCGGATGCGGCCGACGCGCTGCTCGATCTGATGGCGCAGCAGGCGGCCTCCGCCCACGCCCTGCTGCGCGACGGATCGAGCACGATGTTCGAGTGGGTGACCCTGCCCGAGCGCCTGGCGCTCGACGAGACGACCGAAGCGATCGAATCGCTGCGCCGTGCCGGCATCCGAATCCACGGGCTGATTGTGAATCGCGTCGTGCCTGACGGCCCGCGATGTCCGCTCTGCGATCGCCGGCGCCTCGAGGAGCGGCGGGTCGTGGCCGCTCTGCGCCGCACGATCCGCGTGCCGGCGCGGCTGGTGCCGGCGGAGCTCGCCGAACCGCGCGGCGTGACGAGGCTCGCGCGCCTCGGGCGTGCGCTCGTCGGCAGGGCCGATCGACCAGCCACATCGCGTCGTGCAAGCGCCGCGGCCGCGCCGCCGGTGCGCCCGAGCGTCGAAGCGGACGCGCACGCCGCCGCGCGCGCCGAAGTCGTGGCGTTGGCTGGTTCACGGGTGGTCTTTTTCGCCGGCAAAGGCGGCGTGGG
>DASXOU010000918.1:0-4062 GCA_036494045.1 Polyangia bacterium
TCCACACGATTCAGATGTTGAAGGAGGTCATCCGCAAGTGGTGGCGCGTCGAGCTGGCCTTCGCCGACGGCAAGGGCTACGTCCTCGATCACGCCGAAGGCAAGGTCATCCCGCCCAACAACGACTTCTGCCGCCTCGCGCTCTTCTCCAAGGAAGGCTTCCGCCGCTGCAACGAATCGGTCAAGGTCACGCGCGACAAGCTGCGCGGCACCGCGCCGCGCGCCGGCCGCCGCTGCGTCGTCCACGAGTGCCACCTCGGCTTCGACGTCATCGCCTGCCCCATCGTGCTCGACGGCGACTTCGCCGGCTTCCTCTTCGTCGGCGGCAGCGTCCACGATCCGCTGTCGCCGCACTCGACCGAGCTGCTCATGCGCAAGATCCGCGAGGTCGCCGGCTCGTCACCGGGCGGCAGCATCGGCACCGACCTGCACAAGGCGGTCGGCAAGATCCCGCACATGACCCAAGAGGAGATCGATCAGCTCTGCGATCTGCTCGAGTTCGGCGCCGACGAGATCCAGAACTATCACGGCGAGCTCAAGCGCCGCGAAAAGGAGCTCACGTCGATCACGCAGGAGCTCGGCGAGCGCTATCGCTTCGAGAACATCGTCGGCACCTCGCGCTCGATGCAGCAGGTCTTCCGGCTGCTCGAGAAGATCATCGAGTCGGAGTCGACCGTGCTCATTCACGGCGAGTCGGGGACCGGCAAGGAATTGGTCGCGCGCGCGATCCATTACAACGCGCCGCGCGCGAAAAAAGCGTTCGTCGTGCAGAACTGCTCGGCGTTCAACGACAACCTCCTCGAGAGCGCGCTCTTCGGCCATACCAAGGGATCGTTCACCGGCGCCATCAAGGACAAAAAGGGCCTGTTCGAGATCGCCGACGGCGGCACCTTCTTCCTCGACGAAGTCGGCGATATGTCGCCTTCCTTGCAGGTCAAGCTCCTGCGCGTCTTGCAGGAAGGCACGTTCACGCCCGTCGGTGGCACCGAGACGCGTACCGTCGACGTGCGCGTCATCGCCGCCACGCACAAGGATCTGCAGAAGATGGTCGAGCGGGGCGAGTTCCGCGAGGATCTCTACTATCGAATCAACGTCATCAAGATCCAGATTCCGCCGTTACGCGATCGCATGGATGACCTCCCGATCTTGTGCGAGCACTTTCTGCGGAAGCATTTTCGCGCGCGCCCCGGCTCGGGCCGCATGCGGGCGCCGCGTCTCGGCGACGAGGCGCTCGGCGCGATGCAGCGCTATCCGTGGCCGGGCAACATCCGCGAGCTGGAGAACGAGATCGAGCGCTGCATGGTGCTCGGCGGCGACATGGAGGAGCTGCCCGAGGATCTGTTGTCGCAGCGCGTGCGCGACGCCGCCGGCGTGCCGATGACGCGATCGATCGCGCGTTACGACAACGCAGGATCGCTCAAAGACGCCGTCGAGCGGCTCGAGCGCGATCTCATCCACCAGGGGCTCATCCGCACCCACTGGAACAAGTCGCAGCTGGCCAAGGAGCTCGGCATCTCGCGCTCGAACTTGATCACCAAGGTCGAGCGCTACGGATTGGACAAGAAGACCGTCTGATGGACCCGGTTCATTGCCCGACGTGCAAGAAGGACGTCGCGCCCGACGCCAAGAGCTTCCCGTTCTGCAGCGAGCGCTGCCGCCTCGTCGATCTCGGCAACTGGCTCGACGGCCGCTATCGCATCGCCTCGCAGAACGACGAGCGCAAGCCCGACGACGAATCCGAATCCGACGATTGATTCGCTAGGAATTGCCGACGGTCTGGCCGTCGTCGTCGTCGAGATACGCGAAGGTGCGGACCATGCGCATGACGACTTCGCGCTGCTGCGCCGTCAGGTCGACGAACTGGATGCCCATGCCGGGCTGGCGCGTCGGCTCGTTGGGGCGGAACGGGTTGATCCAGATGACCTCGCCCTCGACCTCGACGAGATGGCCGCCCAGCTCGGCGGGCGCGCGGAAGCACAAGTTGAGGCGCGTGCCTTCGGGCTCGGGATTGTTCGTGCGAACGAAGATGCCCATCGCGGAGATGTCCGTGATGTACGCGAACAAGAAGGTCTCGTCGGCTTTGTAATCGACCTCGATGTCGACCAGCACACGCTCGTGGATCCGACGGTCGGCGCCGCTGCGCCCCTCGGTCGAAACCGGCGTCAGCGAGCGTCGTCGATCTTTGATCCGTTTCGGCATCGCCTCCCCGCCGGAGCCCCACTCCGCATCCACGTCGTCGCCCGCCAAAACCCGTCCTCCTTTGGCCGGCATACCAAGCCGAGCACCTTCACCACAAGCAAAAAGCGCAGTGCGGGAAACGATTTAGCGACGCACTGCGGCGTTACGCTATCGGATGGTGATGCCGCCGAGGCGGGCGCGGTTGTCGCCGTCCGACGGGCCGCTCACGATCTTGAGCCGTTCGGCGCCGAGATACATGCCCATGTAGACCTGGTAGACGCCGCCCGCCGGCGCGGTGCCGGTGTTGTTGTCGCTCGGCTTGATCAGGTGCTCGTCGGTGATGTAGCTGCCGACGACCCAGTAGTTGGTGGGGAACTTGCCGTCGAGCGGGACGTGGTCGCCGTTGATCCGCGTGCCCGAGCCGTCGATGTGCACGAAGATCTTGTAGCTGCCCGGCAGCGGCGCGTTGACCTTGAAGTAGAGGCGCAGCTTGAATTCCTGGTGTGAGCTGATCGCGACCGGCGCGTCCCAGCCGACGAGCTCGACCTTGTTGTCGAAGTTGATCGCGAGCGGATGGCCGATCGTGGGCGGCTTGTCGGACACGTAGAGACGCAGCGGATTGAGATCGCGCTCGCCGGGACCGAGGCGGTTCGAGAGCATGATGTAGCGCGCGCTCGCGTCGTCGACGACGTAATAGGTGGCCTGGTGTTGCTTGGCGTGTTGATCGATCGACGGCAGCTCCTCGGCGCCGGCCATGACGAAGACGTGCTCGCCGCGGGCGAGGAACTTGAACAGATCGTCGACGGTGCCGAGCGTGACCGGCGGCTTGCCGCCCGAGTAGTACGACGAACCTTGCGCGTTGAAGTGGTATTGGCCGATGGGCGCCGACGGATCGAGCTGCTTCGATTTGCCGTAGAGCTCCTTCGACGACAGGTGCTTCGAGCACTGCGGCACCAGCCACAGCGCGGTGAACAGCGCCATCGCCAACGACGCGGCCACGGCGCCACCGACGAGGATGAGGCGGCCGGCGCGGCGCTGCTCGGGCTTGGCGTCACGCGGCGCGATGGGCACGCCGAGCGCGAGCGCGATGACGCCGGCGAAGAACGCCGCGTACGAGATGATCACGTATGGCATCGACGTCAGCGGGCCGGGCCAGCGCAGCGACTCGAGCATGTGCGCGCCGACGAAGTATTCGGGGAAGACGTAGAAGTCGCGGCCGATGACGAGCGCGCCGAGCGCGGCGGTGAGCGCGGCGAATGGCTGCAGCTCGTCGGCGTCGAGGAGGTCGTCGAGGTACGCGCCGACGAGGAGCAAGATCGGCGGCGCGGCCGGCACGAGCACGTCCTGGACGGCGGCGGCTTCGAGCGTGCTGGTCAGGTACAACGAGACGAACCAGCAGACGAGCGCGACGCGGCCGAACCATTCGCGCGCGGGCGGCTCGTCGCTCGTCGTGGTGGAGGCGAGCGCGTGGATGCCGGCGATGGGCAATAGCGCGATCCACGGGAACAGCCCGAAGCCGAGCTGCTTGAGCACGTTGGTGAAGACGGCGCTGTTGAGGAACGGGTGCGCCATGCCGCCGAGGAGCGCCGAGTAGCCGAGCGGATGCGTCCAGGCCCAAGCGGCGGCGCCGAGCGCGCCGACGGCGGCGACGCCGAGGCCGATGGCGAGCTCGCCGCGGTTGCGATTGGGCCCGGCGGCGGCGAGCGCGACCGCGACGGCGGCGAGCGGCGCGACCACGCCGACGAGGAGCGCCGCCGACGTGAAGCCGATGAAGAGGCCGATGGCGGCGAGGAGCGCGTCGACGATGCGCATCGTCGGCGGCGAACCTTCCGGAGGCCAGCACAGGCGCACCAGGCCGCCGACGGCGAGCGCGGTGCCGAGGAGC
>DASXOU010000919.1:0-11155 GCA_036494045.1 Polyangia bacterium
CTCGCGCACGAGCGCGTGGCGAAAGCCGTACTCCTTCTCGTCGGGAAAGCGGCGATCGGAGCGCGGCGAGAGGACCTCGCGCTCGACAAGGTGCGACAGCCACCCGTCGAGCTGCGTGGCCTCGGTGCTGTCGCCGAGGAGCGCCAGCACGCCGCCGCGCCAGAAGACCTGGCCGAACAGCGACGCCGCGCGCAACACGTGTCGCGCCGCCGGCTCCATGCGCTCCAGGCGCGCCTGCACCATGGCGAGCACCGTCTCGGGCGGCTCCTCGCCCTTACCTTCGGCGGCGGCGCGGATGAGCTCCTCGAGGTAGAAGGCGTTGCCGGCGGCGCGCTCGACGATGCGCCCGAGCTCGGCGGCGTCGACGCCGGCGCCGAGCACCTGCCGCGCCAAGCGCTCGGCCGCCTTGCGCGACAGCTCGCCGAGGCGGATCTCGGAGAAATCGCGCTCGGCCCACAGCCGCGGAAACTGCTCGTGCACGTCGGGCCGCGCCAGCGCCAGCACGAACAGCGGCCGATCGCGCAAGTTGCGCAGCGCCGCGTCGATGAAGCGCACCGTCGGTAAATCGCCCCAGTGCAGGTCCTCGAGCACCAGCACCACCGGCTGCGCGCAGCACTCGAACGCCAGCCAATCCTCCCACGCGCGCCGCATCTGATCGCCCATGAGCGTCGGATCGTGGCGCGCCGCGCGCAGCGGCAGATCGTCGTCGTCGGGGAACGGCGTGCCCACCAGCTCGCCGATGAACGCCGCCAGCCGCGGCAGATCGATCTCGGGCACCACGCGCGCCAGGCGGGCGCGGATCTTCTTTTGCCGCACGCCGAGCGGCTCGCCCTCGAAGAGGCCGGTGACGCGGCGAATGACGTCGGCGAGCAGCGCGAACGGCGCGCCCGCCGACATCGGATCGCAGCGACCCATCCACAATTCGAGCGGCTCGGGCCGCGCGCCGAGCTGGCGCATGAACTCGTAGCGCAGCCGCGATTTTCCGACGCCGGCCGGCGCCGTCACCAGCACCGCGCGCGCCTGCGGCTCGTCGACCGACGCGGCGAAGAGCGCGCCCAAGGAGCCGAGCTCGGCCTCGCGCCCGACGCAGGGCGTGGGCTTGCCGAGGAGCGTGCGCGCCGCTTCGACCATGGTGCGCTCGGCGCGCAGCGCCAGCCCCTCGGAGTCGCCGCCGACGTCGAAGCGGGCGTCGAGCAGGCCCGCCGAGGTCTCGTCGAGGCGCACGGCGACGGCGTTGGTCGCCGACGGCGGCGCGTCCGTCGGCGCGCGCTCGCCCGAGTCGCCCTTCTCGCTCACCAGCGTCGCGTCCGCGCGCAGGCCTGCGCGCACCAGGCGCACCGCGCGCTCGATGACCTCGCCGAGCGGCAGACGCGCCGACAGGAGCCCGCGCCCCGTCGCCAACGCGACCAGGCCGCCCCACAAGGCCGCGCGCATGGCCAACGCGCAGCGCGCCGCTTGCGCGACCAGATCGGTCGCGGCGCCCGACCCCGCAAGCGTCACCACGATGCTACCGTCGGCGATGCGCTCGAAGTGTCCGCCGTGCGCGGCCACGATCTTCTTGAGCTCGTCGCTGTCGCCGTGTGCGCCACGCGCCATCACCACGGCGAGCAGGCGCCGCTCGCCACCGCCGAGCGCGCCCGCCGACGGCACCAACGACGGCCGCGCGTCCGGTAGGATGTCCATCGGCAGCGCCGCGAGCCGGCGCGCGACCTCGTTGCCGTCGGCCGGCCGCGCCGCCGGCTCTTTGGCCAGCATCTCGGCGACGAGCGCCTCGAGCTCCGCCGGCACGTCGCAGCCGAGCTCGCGCAGCTTGGGCGGCTCCTCGAGCAGGATCTTCGCCGTCAGCGCCATCGCGTCCTCGCCGGAGAACGCCTTGGTCCCGCTCAAGCATTCGTAGAGCACGCAGCCGAGCGCGAACACGTCGACGCGCGCGTCGAGCTCGCCGAGGCCGCGCGCCTGCTCGGGCGACATATAGGCGGGCGTGCCCAGGCGCGTGCCGGTCATCGTCATGTCGAACGAGTCCGACGGCTGCTGCTGCCGCGCGATGCCGAAGTCGAGGATCTTGACGCGCTCGACCTGGCGCTCGGGCAGAAACAGGTTCGACGGCTTGACGTCGCGATGCACGATGCCGCGCGCGTGCGCGAACCCGAGCCCCTCGGCCACGCGCGTGCACAGGGTGATGCTCTCGCGCGCGGTCAGCCCGCCGTGCAGCAGGCGCTCGGCGAGATCCTCGCCGTCGAGCCACTCCATCGCCAGGTAGCGCTGGCCCGACGCGGTGGCGCCGTGCGCGACGTAGCGGACGATCCCGGGATGCGAGAGCTCGGCGAGCACGCGGCTCTCGCGGGCGAAGCGCGCGGCCATCGGCTCGGCGCCCTGCAGCACCTTGAGCGCGACGAGCGCACCGGTGTGGCGATCGCGCGCGCGGTAGACGATCGACATTCCGCCCGAGCCCGCTTCCGCTGCGATCTCGAACCGCTCCGCAACCAGCTCGCCACTGCGCACGGCGCCATCATTGTACTAGCTTCCTCGCGTCAAATCGCTGTGGGGAAAAGTGAGCGCGCGAGCGCGCGAAACAGCCCGCGCGGCTGCAGCGCGATCGCCCAGAGCGCGACGGCAAAGACGAGCGTGCCGGCGATCCAGCCGAGCGCGTGGATGCACACGCTGGCGCCGATCGCCGAGCCGAGCGACGCGCCGAGCACCACGAACAGGCAGACGAGCGCGACCGGCAGCTGCGCGCGGGGGCGCGCCGGCGGATCGTTCGCGGTGATCCAGCGCGACATGGTCCACAAGATCGTCGGCACCAGCACCACGCCCATGATGTAGAGCGCGCACGCCACCGGCGAAGTCAGCCACGCCGTCCAGTCGCCGTGCCACGCGAGAAAATCGGCGCGCGAAAAAGAGAAGAAGCGCTGGTAGCCCTTGCCGTCCCAGCCATGCACGAGGATGAAGAACATGGCGAAGTAGGCGAAGAACCAGTGCAGCCATGCCGCCCACAGCTTCTTCTTGGCGACGAGGAGATACACGATCGCGAAACCGAGCGCGCCTTGGGTGACGTTGGTGGCGGCGAAGGCCGCGACCAGCCAGCCGGGCAGCTCACGCGAGCCGGCGTGCATCGTCTCCCACGAGGGAAACGACCAGAGCAGCCACGCGCCCGACGGCGCGAACAGCGTCGAGAGGAACAAGAGCGTCTTCGAAAAATAGGGGCTGTCGAAGAGCCCCTTTTTCGCCGCGCGCTCGGCGGCGAGCTGCTTTGAAGCCGCCAGCGCGAAGCTCGATCCGAGACCGTACGACCAGAAGACATCGACCTGGACCATGGCTCACCTCCAATTACGGAATTCAGATTCCGAAATTCGACAAAAAAAGAGAATCTCAGCGCGCGCGCGCACCGTTCAGCATCAAGCGGATGAGCCCGTACATCCACTTGTGGCGCTCGCGCGTCGTCGACTTGTGCGCCAGGCGCCGCACCGCTTCCATGATCATCGCGTTCACCAGGCGCGCCGTGACCGTGACGTCGAGATCGGCGCGCAGATAGCCGCGATCCTTTCCGTTGGCCAGGTAGCCTTCGGTGAAGCCGGCGAAGAGCTCGAAGAGCTCGTCGAGCTGGCGATCGACCTCGGAATCGAAGCCGCGCGCCTCGTCCAACAAAAAGCGCACCAGCTGCGGCTCGGCGTCGACGACGGCAGCGAGCCGATCGCCGATGCGATGCAGCTGATGCTCGTACTCGTCGATGGTCGTGGCTGCCTCCGCAACCTCGGCCCTCACGACCTCGCCCACGCGCTCGGCGGCGCGCCGTACGACCTTGCGGAACAGCTCCTCGCGATTTCCAAAGTAACGATAGACCGCGCCGACGCCGACGTCGCCCGCCTTGGCCACATCAGCAACCGTCGTGTCCACCACGCCACGCGTTGCAAACACGCGCAACGCCGCATCGAGGATCTTCTTCTCGCGCCCGAGATACGCCCTAGGTCGACCAGCCGGCATTACGGAATCTATATTCCGTAATTGGCCGCGAATGTCAAGCCCACCCCTCGCCGCGTCCACTCGACGCCCTCTACAAGTGCTTACTTAGCTCCAGATCCGTTCGATAGCAGCGAGGCCGTGCGTGCGGTGCATAGAGGCGGTCCCGGCGGCGTAAAGGGCCGCGTCGCGCGGAGCGAAAGCGGAGCGCGACATGGCGACTGCGACGGATTCCGACGCCGGGAACGCCTCTATGCACGCGCGCACGGCCGACCGCGGCCGACCGTCTACGCGAGGGTGCCTGGTCGCTTGGCGCGTTCTTGCGTAGCGCCGAGGTAGGCCTTGGCGACGTCGGCTTCGTCGAGGAAGCCGAGGATTTTGCCGTCGGCGGCGACGACGGGGATTTCGCGGAGGGCCTTCTCGAGCATCACTTGCGCGGCCGAGCGCAGGTCGTCTTCGGCGCGTACCGTCGCGGGCGCTTGCATGAGATCGGCGGCGACCGTCCACGCGTGCGACTCGGGCGACGAGCCGAGCTCGCGCAGCGAGTCGCCGGTGATCATGCCGATCATCTTGCCGTCGCCGTCGATGACGGGGAACACGTCCTGCCACGCGGTGTCGGACACGCGCTGCAGCACCTCGCGCGCCGGGGTCGCCGGCGCGAAGCTGGCAAAGGGCCGCCCGCTCGTCATCACCCGCTCGACGGCAATCGTGCGCAAGGCGTCCGCCTCCTTGTGCGCCGGCGAGTCGCGCTGGCTCGGCAGCTGCGCCTCGTACAAGGAGTACTTGCGCAGCGCCACGAACGCGATGCCCTCGGCGAGCATCAACGGCACCAAGAGATCGTAGGAGCCGGCCAGCTCGCACACGAGCACCATCGCGGATAACGGCACGTGCGCGATGCCGCCGTAGAGCGTACCCATGCCGACGAGCGCGAAGGCGCCGGGATCGAGCCGCGGATCGTGCCACACCAGCTTCACGGCGTAGCCGAACGCGCCGCCGAAGATCGCGCCCAACGCCAGCGACGGAGCAAAGTCGCCCGCGGAGCCGCCCGATCCGATCGTGAAGGACGCGGCCAGGAGCTTGACCACGCCGAGGATGAGCAGCACCTGCACCGCGCGTCCGCCGGCGCCGAGCCAGGGCGCGCCGCTGATGGCGAGCTGCGCCGCGCCGTAGCCGCCGCCGAGGATGCCGAGCCCTTGGCCCGGCTCGCCGGTGTAACGCTGGAAGATGAGCAGCGTCAGCACCGTCAACACGCCGAGGACGAGGCCGCCCGCGGCTGGACGCGCCCACGCCGGCACCGGCAGCTTTTTGGTCGTGCGCTGCACGAAGCGCAGCACCGCGAGAAACGCGACGGCGACGAGCGAGACGATCACCGCGAGCACGCCGTAGAGCGGCAGGTGCGCGATGACGAACGGATAGTGCGCCGCGTGCGAGAACAGCGTCGACTCGCCGAAGAACGAGATCACGACCGAATAGGCGACCACGCTGGCCAGAACGCCGGGGATGAGCGCGTCCGACTCGAAGTCGTCGCGATAGAGCACCTCGGCGGCGAAGAGCGCGGCGCCGAGCGGCGTGCGGAACACGGCGGCGATGCCGGCCGCCACGCCGGCGACGAGCAGGATGCGCCGCTCGCGATCCGACAGCGCCAGCCAGCGGCTCACCGTCGAGCCGAGCGCGCCGCCGATCAGCATCGTCGGACCTTCGCGTCCGCCCGCGCCGCCGGCGCCGAGCGTGAGGATCGAGGCCACGCCCTTGATCCACATGACGCGCCGCCGGATGACGCCGCCGCCGTGATGGAACGCGTCGATCATCGCGTCGCCGCCGCCGCCGCGCGTCTCCGGCGCCAGCGACGTCAGCAGGCCCGACGCCGCCGCGCCGACGGCGGGCATGAACAGAAGCAGGTACCAGCGATAATGATGCAGGGTGCGCAGCGGAAACATGCCCTCGCCCGCCGCGCGCAAGGGAACGTAGCCGCAGATGTCCTCGAGCAGGAGCCGCTGCACCACCTCGAGCCCGACGAAGAACACCGCGCCGATGATTCCCGCGCCGAGCCCGACCATCGCCGCGTGGAGCAGCGTGCGGCCGAGAATGCGCAGATCGATCGGCGCCGCCGCTTCGAGCAGCGGTGCCAGGAATCTCCGATCGCGAGCCGGTCTCACGCGCCCTTGGTTCTACCTCAACTCGTCCGATTCTGCAGTCCGCGGTCGGGATCTTCCCAGCGCGGCTCGTGACGATGTATGAGCACCAGTAGCGCCGGCTGCAACAGACGGGGCAGGATCGCCAGCATGAGCGCGCCGCCGATGACCACGATGGCGAGCGGCTTCTGCGTCTCCGAGCCGATTCCGTGCGACAGCGCCGCCGGCAGAAGCCCGATCATCGCCACGAACGTGGTCATCAGCACCGGACGCAGGCCGCGCTCGGCGGCGAGCTGCGCGCCCTCCTCGAGATCAGCGCCGTCGTTCCACAGCCGCTGCGCGTAGGGCACGACGATGAGCGCGTCCTGAATGGCGACGCCGAAGATCGAGATGAAGCCCATCGCCGCCGAGATCGAGAAGGTCGTGTGCGTGACCAGGAGCGCGACCACGCCGCCCGAGCACGCGCACGGAATGCCGGCGAGCACGACCACCATGTCCTTCCAATTCTTCACCGACGAGAAGACGAGGAACGCGATCAGGAGCAGCGTCAGCGGGATGATGATCATGAGCCGCCCGGTGGTCTCGTTGAGCTGGTTGATCTCGCCCGCCCACTCGAGGTGCGTGTCGTAGGGCAGCTTCACCCTCTTGGCGATTTTTTCCTGCGCCTCGGCGATCGTCGACGCCAGATCGCGCCCGCGCACCGAGAACTTCACGGGCGTGTAGCGGCGCAGGTCCTCGCGATACACCAGCGATGGGCCCTCCTCCTCGATCACCGGCGCGATCTGCCCGAGCGGCACCTGGTTGCCGTCGGGCGTGGGCACCAGGATGTTGCGGATGGTCTGCACGTCTTTGCGGAACGCGGGCGCCCAGCGCACGGTGAGGTCGAAATATTTCTCGCCCTCGTAGACCTGCGCCACCGCCTGGCCGCCGATCGCGGCCTGCACCACCTGCTCGACGTCGCCGACGTTGAGCCCGTAGCGGCCGCACTGGATGCGATCGGGCGTGATGCGGATGTTCGGCTGACCGAGCGAGTGGAACATGCCGAGATCCTCGATGCCCTTGACGGTGCCGAGGATGTCCTCGATCTCGGCGCCCTTGGCTTCGTTGACGCGCAGATCGGGCCCGATGATCTTGACCGTGTTCTCGCCCTTGACGCCCGACATCGCCTCTTCGACGTTGTCGCTGATCGCTTGCGAGAAGTTGAAGATGACGCCGGGGAACGACGCCGCGAACGCTTTGGACAGCTCGGCGGTCATCCCCTCTTTGGTCACGCCGTGGCGCCACTCGTTGTTGGGCTTGAGCGGCGCGAAGAGCTCGATGTTGTAGAAGCCGGACACGTCGGTGCCGTCGTCGGGGCGGCCGAGCTGCGAGACCACCGTCGTGATCTCGGGATGGGTGCGGTGCGCGTCGTCGCACTTGGACGGATCGATGTCGCCTTCGATGGCGCCGGGGCAGCCGAGGATGATGGCGCGCATGCGGCCGACGTACTTGGCCGACTGATCGAGCGACACCGACGTGGGCAAGGTCGCGCGGATCCAGAAGTTGCCCTCCTCGAGCTTGGGCATGAACTCGCGGCCCATCGCCGAGGTCAGCGCGAAGATGCCGATCACCGGAATCACCGTCGCGATCACCGCGGTCGTCTTGTTCTTGATCGCGAAGTTGAAGAGCGGAAGGTAAAAGCGGTTGAGCGCGCGCATCAGCCAGTTGTGCTCCTCGTGACCGTCGGTCATGAGGCTGAGGCCGCGCGACGCCAAGACCGGCGTGAGCGTGATGGCGAGCAGCATGGCGCCGCCGATGGCGAAGGCATAGGTGTGCGCCATCGGCGAGAAGATGACGCCGGCGACGCCGGTGAGCGTGAACAGCGGAATGAACGCGGTGCCGATGATCAAGGTCGAGAACAGCATCGACGGCGCGACTTCGCGCGCGGCCTCCATGATGCGATCCTGCATCGAGCCTTTGCCGTCGGGGCCGAGGTGCCGGAAGATGTTCTCGACCATGATCACTGTCGAGTCGACGACGATTCCGAAGTCGACGGCGCCGAGCGAGATCAGGTTGGCCGGCGTCCCCGTCGTCACCATGCCGATGAACGCGATCATGAGCGCGAGCGGAATGTTGACCGCCGTGATCAGCGCCGCGCGCGTGTGGCCGAGGAACATCCACAGCATCACGGTCACGAGCAGCATGCCGACGAGGAGGTTCTCGATGACCGTGTGCGTGGTCAGCTTCACCAGCGCCGCGCGATCGTAATAGGGCTCGATGTCCATGCCCGGCGGCAGCAGGCGATATTTTCGGATGTAGTCGACGCGCTCGTGCACGCCTTCGATCGTCTTCAGCGAATCGCCGCCGTAGCGCATGAGCACGACGCCCTGCACGATGTCGGGCTCGAGATCCTTGCCGACGATGCCGAGCCGCGGCGCCCAGCCGACCAGCACGCGCGCGATGTCCTGCACGCGCACCGGCACGCCCTTGGTCGCGGCCACGACGACGTTGCCGATGTCGCGCAGCGATTTTATGAGCCCGATGCCGCGCACGTTGAACGACTGCTCGCCGAGCGTGATGCGCTGGCCGCCGACGTTCTTGTTCGCGTTCGACAGCGCGCTCATGAGCTGCGTGAGCGACAGCCCCTGGCCCTTGAGCTGATAGGGATCGACCTCGACGTGATATTCCTTGGTGAGCCCGCCGAAGCCGACGACGTCGATGACGCCGGGCACCTGGCGGAACTGCTTCTCGAGGATCCAGTCCTCGGCAGTCTTCAAGTCGGTGAGCGAGTAGCCCTTGCCGACGACCCGATAGCGGAAGATTTCCCCGATCGCGTTCCACGGCGAGATCTGCGGCTGCACGTCCGGCGGCAGCGGAATGAACTGCAGCCGATTGATGACCTCCTGGCGCGCGTCTTTGTAATCGATGTCCCACGTGAAGTAACACTTCACGTCGCTGAGGCCGAAGAGCGACTGCGAGCGGATGTGATCGAGGTGAATCATCCCCGACAGCCCGGTCTCGAGCTTGACGGTGATGTAGCGCTCGACCTCCTCCGCCGACCAGCCGTTGGGCTGCGCGATGAGCTCGATCATCGGCGCCACCGGATTGGGATAGGCCTCGATGTCGAGGTTCTCGTAACAATAAAGCCCGAAGATGAGGATGCCGCAGGCGAGCACGCCGACGATCGCCGGCATCTTGAGCGCGAGCGCGACCAGCCGCTGAATCATGCGCCGCTCCTCAGATCATTCCGGCGAGCAGGATCGCGCCGCTCGTCACGATCTTCTCGCCCCGTTCGAGGCCGTGGGTCACCGGCAGGTAGTCGCCGCCTTCGTCCTCGTCGACGGCGACGGGGCGGCGCTCGAAGCGGATGAGCCCGTTGGGCGCCGTGCCGGTCTGCACGAACACCACCGTCTGCTCGCCGAGGCGCAGCATCGCCGAGCGCGGAATCGCCAGCGCCTTGCGCTCGGCCACCGAGACCGAGACCGTCGCGTACATCTCGGGCTTGAGCGAGCGATCGGGATTGGCGATGGTGCAGCGAACCTTGGCGGTGCGCGTGTTCGGATCGAGCGTGCCCGACACGTAGTCGACGATGCCTTCGAAGATGCGGTTCGGATAGGTCACGACGCGCACGGTGACGCGCGCGCCGCGCTTGATGCGGCCGAGATCCATCTCGAAGACGTCGGCGACCACCCAGACGTGATCGAGCTCGCCGATGGTGAACAGCTCGACCGCGGAGCCTTGCGAATATTGCCCCTGCACTTCCATGCCCGGCGACACATTGCGCGAGACGACCTCGCCGTCGATGTGCGCGCGCAGCGTGTACTCCTGCGTGATCGAGTCGGCGCCGCCGCCCTTGGACAGGAGCTGCGCTTTTTTCTGCGCGCGCAACAGCTCGGCCTTGGCCTTCTGATAGTTGTCGAGCGCGGTCTCGTAGTCCTTCTGCGAAGCGGCGTGCGCGTCGAACAATTCCTTCTGGCGCTTGTAGTCGCGCTCGGCCGCTTCGAGATCGGCGTGCGCCTTGGCGAGATCCGAGAACGCGGTGCCGACGTCGGGCGACTCGATGACGGCCAGCGGCGCACCCTTCTTCACGCGCTCTCCCGGCTGCGCGTCGATGCGCACGATGCGCCCCGTGACCGGCGAGAGCTCGTGCGAAACGAGGAGGTCGTCGTAGGTGACCTTGCCGGCCGTGACCACGGCGCCGCCGACATCCTCATCGTCGACCGGCTTGACCACGAGGTTGGCGTTCTTGAGCTGCTGAGCGGTCAGCCACGCTTCGCCGGCGGGCGGCTGCGGCGGCGTCGCTGCGCCCGACGCGTGGCCGCCGCAACCGGCAGCCGCAGCGACGAGAAAAATAGCGCGAAGCTGCTTCATCGTAGTTCCATCCCGACCGCCGCTTCGAGCTGATAGATGGCGGTCCAGTAATTGGCGAGGTCTTGAAGATACTCGACGTTGTTGGCGATGAACGTGCGCTGCGCGTCGAGATACTCGAGCAGCGAGGCGGCGCCCTTCTGATATTGCAAGAGCACCAGATCGCGCGCGCGCTTGACGCGGTCGAGCAGGCGCCCTTCCATGCGCTCGACCAGCTTGCGCGTCGAGACGAACGCGTTGAGCGCGGCTTCGACGTCCGAGGAGAGCTGCGCTTCGGTCTTGGCGAGCTGCAGCTCTTGGGTGCGGGCGTCGGCTTCGGCCTTCTTGATCTCGCCCTGCTGGAAATAGAACAGCGGCAACGTGCCGATGATGCCGAGCGACACGGTCGGCGGCTGCGCCGCGAGGTTGCTGGTGCCGGCCTGCTGCGAGTACTGCACGTTCAAGCTGAGATCGGGGAAGCGCTGCCGCTTGGCCAGCGACACCGACGCCAGCGCGCGCTCGCGCTGCAGCTTGAGCGCCTTCAGATCGGGCCGATGATCGATCGCGGAAGCCAGCAGCGAATCGACGGTGGCGCTGGTCAGCGGCGACGGCACGAAGAACTTCGGCAGATCCTGATCGACCTGGTAGTCGGGCACGCGGCCGCGCACGCCGAGCAGAAACGCGAGCTGCACCTTGGCCGCGCGCAGCGCCTGCTCGGCGGCGTCGACGGACTGATCGCC
>DASXOU010000920.1:0-5012 GCA_036494045.1 Polyangia bacterium
ACTCCCTTCAGGCGTCCCTCGGCGTCGACGACATAGAAATAGATGATGCGTTCGCCGGGCAGCTCGTGTCGCAGCGCTTCGAGCGTTGCCCCCACCGTCGTGCCGAGCGACAAGCGAGTGCAATCGCCGCGCATGAGCTGCGCGACCGGCCTGTCCAGATCTGCGCTCTTCAACATGCGCATCCGAGTATGACGTAGCGAGTTGCTCGGCGCCGAGCACTATCTGGTTGTGGTCCCTGCGCTGGCCGCCTCCCGAGGATTCGAACCTCGCCGGGACTGGTTACCCTGACCACCCAGGTCGGAAGCGGTACTACGACCGACGATGCCGGTTACGGCAGCGGATCCTTATGCGCGTCGCGCTCGGCATCGTTCGCCTTGTGCTTCTCATCGACCGCCTTGCCGAGGTTGAGGCTCTTCGCCTCTTCTTTGGCGCGACGATTGTGATAGTCCGCGCGTTCGTGATCCGCGCTCGCGCAGCCCGATGCGATGAAACAGAATCCGAGAGCCGTAAACACCAACCAAAGCATCTTCATGTATGCATCTCCTCGGCGTCGTCGCGTTGGTCACGATGCAGCCGACAGGCCAGCCCGCTTTCGCGGCCGCGGGCGCCGACAGAGGAACTCGGCTTCCACTCGCCTGGCTGAATCCGACGCTGCCGGCGCCGTCAGGGAAAGATCGTTCCACCGTGCGAGCGGAGGCGCGTCGCTCAGCCGGCTTTGCCGGAGCTGGTGAGGCTCTGGATCACCGAGTGGAGTCGTCCCAGATCGATCGGCTTGACCAGGTGCTCGTCGAAGCCGGCCGCCGCCGACAGCTTGCGATCGGTCTCCTGGCCGTAGCCGGTGAGCGCGACCAGCCGCACGTTGGGCACGGCCTCCTCGCTGCGGCGGATGCGGCGCGCCAGCTCGTAGCCGTCCATCACCGGCAGGCCGATGTCGAGGAACGCGACGTCGGGCTTGAACTCCTCGGCCACTTGCAGCGCCGACGGCGCGTCGTACGCCACGCGCGTCAGGTGGCCGAGCGCGCCCAGCGACTCCGCCATCAGATCGGCCGCGTCGCTGTTGTCGTCGACGATGAGCACACGCTTGGCGTGCGCCGGCGAAGCGAGCAGCTCGACCGCCGGCAATGGGCTCGGCGGATGCGCATCGACGCTCTCGATCGGCAGCGCCGGCAGCCTGACCTCGAACTCGCTGCCGCGGCCAATCCCGTCGCTGCGCACGGCGACCTTGCCGTCGTGCCGCGACACCAGGCTGCGCACGATCGCGAGGCCGAGGCCGAGCCCACCCTCGGAGCGATCGAGCGTGCGCCGCCCCTGCACGAATGTGTCGAAGAGGTTGGGCAGGATCTCGGCGGAGATGCCGACGCCGTTGTCGCTCACGCGCAAGACGATCTCGTCGTCCTCCTTGAAGCCGGCGACGTGAATGCGGCCGTTCGGATCGGTGTACTTGGCGGCGTTGGTCAGCAGGTTCGCCACCACCTGCGTCAGGCGCGTGTCGTCGGCCAGCACCAAGAGGCCGCGCGGCGCCACGTCGACCGACAAGATGTGATTGCGCTGCTCGATGAGCGGGCTCGCGTATTCGATCGCGCGCACCACCGCGGAGGCGAGCTCGACCGGCCGGCGATCGAGGTCGACCTTGCCTTGCGTGATGCGCGAGACGTCGAGCAGATCGTCGACGAGCCGCACCACGTGCTTGACCTGGCGCTCGATGACCTCGCGCTCGCGCGCGAACGACGGCTCCCCCTTGAGCCGCATCAGCTGCAGCGCCGTGAGGATGGGCGCCAGCGGATTGCGCAGCTCGTGCCCCAGCATCGCCAGAAATTCGTCTTTGGCGCGGCTGGCGTCCTCGGCTTCGGCGCGCGCCGCTTGCTCGCGCTCGAGGAGGCGCAGCCGCTCCTCGGTGGCGCGCTTGCTGGCGGTGATGTCGACGAACGAGAGCACGCAGCCGAGCGGCTCGCCGCTGCCGCCGAGCACGGGACCGATCGAGAGCAAGAGATCGATGCTGCCCTCGCCCGGGCGCGCCAGCGTGGCCTCGACGCCGCTGATGCGTTCGCCGCGCAGCGCCAGCTCGAGCACGCCGATGAGGCCGCCGACGTCATCGGAGACCGTCAGCGGGAATACCTTCTCGAGCGGCTGCAACAGCACGTTGCCGCCGGCCAGCAGATGCGCCGCCTGGCTGGCGCGGATCACGCGCCGATCGAGATCGCAGACGAGGATCCCCTCGGCCGCCTGATCGATGATCGACGCGGCGAAGCGTTCGGCGGCGATGATCTCCTGGCTGCGCTTCTGCTCCGAGAGATCGGTGGCGATCACGCACACCAATTTTTGGTCCTGCTCCCAGCTCGCCGTCGCCGAAAGATAGACGGGGATGTGCTCGCCGTCGGTGTCGACGAGCTCGGCCTCGGTCTTGGCGGTGCCGCCGTCGACGACGCGCAAGAGCGCATCGACCGCGTGCTGCCAGCGCGGCGGGATGAAGCGCCGCAGCGGTACGCCGATCATGCGCTCGAGCGGCATCTTGAGGAGCGTGGCGATGCGCGCGTTGCAATAGACGACGCTGGCGTCGGGCGCGAGCATGAGCGCGCCCTCGTTCATGGTCTCGACGAGCTGGCGATACAGATGATCGGCGCCCTTGAGCGTGAAGACCTGCTCGCCCTGGGGGCCGTGCACCACCAGCGCGTCGACGTGACCTTGCCGGATGGCGTCGAGCGTCTCTTGCGCCTCGCGCAGCCGCGACTGCTGCTTGGCGAACCGCGCCTTGAGCCGTTCGAGCTCGGCGCTCTGCGATCCTTTGCGCGGCTTGATGGGCTTCTTGGCCATGGGCTACTTCCGCTTCAAATCGAGGCCGATCAACAGACCGTCTCGATCGGACAGATCTCCGATGAAGCGCCTGATCGGAAGCGGAAGCTTCCGGATGAGAGTGGGAACGGCCACGATCTGCTCGTTCTTGGCCAGCGCCGGCTGCTGGAACACGTCGATCACTTCGAGCTCGTATCGTCCTTTGAGCTTGTCGTCGCAGACGGTGCGCGCGTTGTGAATGGCGCGAATCGAGCGCGGCGAGGTGCCTGCGACATAAAGTCGCAGCACGTAGGACGAAGAGCGCGGCTGCTTGGCCAGCGCCTTCTCGAACTTCGCTGTCGAGCTCGGCTTCTTCACTTCTTTCTCGCGGCGCCGCCGAGCGGACGCAGATCGAGACCCACGATCACGCGCTCGGCGTTGGAGAAGTCGCCGATGATCTTCTTCACCGGCGGCGGCAGCTGGCGCACCACGGCGGGCAGCGCCAGGATCTGATCGCCGCGCGCCAGCGCCGGATTGAGCAGCAGATCGACCACCTCGATTTGATAACGCCCCTCGAGGTGCTCTTCGCAGATCCGCTTCAAGTTGGCGAACGCCTGCACGCTCTTGGCCGTCTGGCCGGCGACGTAGAGCCGCAACAGATATTCGGCCGACTTCTTCTTGCGCGTCGGCTTTCGCTTGGCGGTGGCCATGTTCATGACCGCTTGCCCGGCGCGCGCACGGTGCTGCGCGACTCGACGAGGAGCGCCTTGGCCTGCGCGTCGCGCCGCCCGCGCTCGATCCGTTCGCCGGCGGCCGCCAGCGCCTCTTGTTCCTCCGCTTCCAGCTGCGCCCGCATGGTCTCGATCTGCGCCTCCAACGCGTTTTTTCGCCGTTCGAAGCTCCGCTGCCGGCGCTGCAGCTCCTGCTCTTCTTGGATCTTGGCGTCGCGCGCGTCCGACTCCTGGCTCAGCCGCGCCGAGCCGGTGAGCACGCCGTTCGGTCCGATGACGACGGGGATGAGATCGATCCCCGACCGCGAGATGACGAACTCGCGCACCTGGTTCGAATGGCCCATGCCGCGCGATTTGATGACATAGATCCCGCGCGTGCGCTCGCCGTCGATCTCGATGTCGCGCAATTGGAACCAGGTATCGATGAGCGACGAGATCCCGATGGTCGTCTCTTCCAGCCCACGCGCGGTCGACAGCGACGTCATGACGCCGGTGATCCCCTTCATCTTGAGGTAGTCGAAGAGGCGGACCAGCATCGACTTCACCTCGGCCGTATTGCCGGCGCTCATCAGGCTCGAAATCGGATCGACGACGATCGCTTGCGGCGCCACTTCCTCGATCGCGCGATGCATGGTGACGAGGTGCATCTCGAGGCCGAACACCGTGGGGCGCGCGGCGCGGATGTGCAAGAGACCCTTTTTCACCCACGGCTCGAGGTTGACGCCGATCGAGCGCATGTTACGGATGACCTGCTGGGTCGACTCCTCGAGCGCGAAGAAGAGCGCCTTCTCGCCGCGGCGGCAGGCGGCGTCGACGTACAGCGCCGCCAGGCTGCTCTTGCCGGTGCCGGCGGTTCCCGACACGAGCACGCTCGAGCCGCGGAAATAGCCGCCGCCTTCGAGCATGTCGTCGAGGCGCGGCACGCCGGTGGCGACGCGTTCGCTGCTCACCGGATAGTCGAGCCCGAGGCTGGTCACCGGCAAGACCGAGAAGCCGCGCTCGTCGATGAGGAAGGGGTATTCGTTGCTGCCGTGCGCCGAGCCGCGATATTTCATGATCTGCAGGCGCCGCGTCGCGACCTGGTTCTCGACGCGGTTGTCGAGCGAGATCACGCAATCGGAGACGTACTCCTCGAGGCCGTAGCGCGTCAGCGTGCCTTCGCCGCGCTCGCCGGTGATGACCGAGGTGACGCCGCGGTCCTTGAGCCAGCGGAACAGGCGGCGGAGCTCCGAGCGCAAGACCGCTTCGTTGGCGAAGCCGCTGAAGAGCGCCTCGACGGTGTCGAGGACGACGCGCTTGGCGCCGATGGAGTCGATGGCGTGGCCGAGACGGACGAAGAGCCCTTCGAGATCGTAGTCGCCGCTCTCCTCGATCTCGCTGCGATCGATCTTCACGAAGTCGATGGCGAGGAGCTTCTTGGCGATGAGCGCGGGCAGATCGAAGCCGAGCGAGGCGACGTTGCTGGCGAGCTCGTCGCCGGTCTCCTCGAAGGCCATGAAGACGCCGGGGTCG
>DASXOU010000921.1:0-1921 GCA_036494045.1 Polyangia bacterium
CCGCTTCGGCGAGCTGCAGTCGCCGTCGCAGCGCGGGCGCCTGGCCGATCAGATCGCCGAACGAGTAGCGCGCCGGCGAGCCGACGATGCGCTGCGCCACCTGCTGCGCGCGCTTCATCTCGGTCAGCGTCACCACCGCGCCGACGACGTCGCGCGCGTCCGAGTGCACGACGCGCACGTTGACCAGGTACTCGCCGGTGCCGATGCGCGTGACGCGCCCGTCGAGCTCTTCGCCCTGCTCGAGCGTGAGCCGCAAAAAACCGAGGTCCGGCAGATCGCGCAACTGCCCCGCGAGCGTGGTGCCGAGGATGCGCGCGGCGACGGCGTTGATCGACGTGATCTTGCCGCGCTTGTCGAGCGAGAGCACACCGTCGGAGATCGCCTCGAGCGTGGCCGCGCGCGAGCGGAAGGCCACGCGCAGCTCCTCGGCCACGCGCGCGTTCTCCAGCATCGTCGCGGCTTGCGCGCTGAAGATGCTGAGCAGATCGAGGTCGTGCGGCGTAAACACGCCGCCGCACAACTCCTTGTCGACGTAGACGGCGCCGAACAATTTGTCGCCCTGGCGCAGCGGCGTGGTCAGCGCGTGGCCGAGGCGGATGTCGTCGCCGCGCTCGGGCGAGCCGACGCCGCGATTGGCCGGCTGCACCAGGGTCGGTCCCGCGCCCTTGACGACGCCGTCCATCGCCTCGCGCCAGGCGAGCTCGTTGGCCACCTCGGGCATGCGCAACGACGCGCGCACCGAGAGCTGCCCGCCTTCGAGCATGGCGATGACGCAGCGATCGGCGCCGGTGAGCTGCGCCGCCATCTTGCAGATCTCCGAGACCAGCCGGCCGTAGTCGCCGAGCGCGTTGAGCGAGCGGCACAGATCGAGGAGCGTGCGGATGTTCTCGCGCTCCACGACCATCGATTGCACGGCGCCGAGCACGCGCCCCTCGGCGTTCGACAGCGCCTCGACGCCGGTGGTGACCGCGCGCTCGGCCTCGACGGCGGCGGCGCTCACCGTGTGCAGCTTGGCGCGCACCGGCGGCGGCAGCTCAGCCTCGGCGCGGCCGATGCCCTGCTCGACGGCATCGATGAGCCGATGCACCTCGCGCGCGACGTTGAGACGCGCGGCGCGCAGGTCGTCGGTCAGCTCTTTGACCTCGTGCGCGGCGACCTGATCGGTCGCGCGGCGGCCGAATGCGCGGAACGCTTCACGCACGCGCTCGAGATCGGAGAGCGCGCCGTGCTCGCGGAACAGATCCTGGGCGCGCGCGAACCAGGTCGCCGCCGATCCGGCTGCTTGACCGTCGATGCGCCCGCGCGCGTTGCCGACCAGGTGGCCGTAGGCGAAGTAGGCCTCGGCGAGCTCGCGCGGCAGGTTGTTGCGCGCGACCAGATCGATGGAGCGCGTGAGCGCCGCTTCGGCCGCCGACACATCCTCCCGGCGCAACAGCAGGCTGCCGACGACGATGAGCGCCGCCGCCTCGGTCGCGGGCGCGTTGGCCGCCTCCGCCAATTCGACGGCGCGCGAGATCAGCGTCTGCGCGCCTTCGATGTCGTCGGCCGCCTGCGCCAGCTCGGCGAGGCTGGTGTAGACGATGGCGATCGCTTGCCCGTCAGGATGGCTCTCGAAGTAGCTGCGCGCGCGCTCGAGCGCCCGGGAGGCGCGCGCCGCTTCGCCGCGGCGACGATAGATCTCGCCGAGGTGCATGAGAGCGCGCGCTTCGGCGGCGAGATCGCGGCGGCTGCGCGCGGCTTCGAGCTGCCGCTCGAGGTGCGGCTCGGCGCGCTCGATCTCGCCGCGGCGGAGGAGCGCCACGCCGGTGGCGAGATCGACGCGCTCGCGCAGCATCGGCTCGCCCGAAGCGCGGCGCGCGCTGCCGAGGTGAACCAGCGCCTGCCCATAATCGCCGCGCGCGATCAGGAGCTCGGCGATCTC
>DASXOU010000922.1:0-10621 GCA_036494045.1 Polyangia bacterium
CAACGCCATCGACGCGGCGATGACGTTCATCAAGGGCACCGGCCATCAGATGGAGCTGGAGGCGATCCGCGGACGCGTGCGCGAGGCGCTGCGCGCGCGCGTCCGCGCCGGTCGCATCGCGGGCGGACGTTGCTACGGCTATGAGCTTCGCCGGGAGAAGGACACCTCCGGGCGCGAGTACACGATTGCCGTCGTCCACGAAGCGCAGGCCGAGATCGTGCGACGCATCTTTCTGGAGTACGTCAATGGTGCAGGGCTCAAGCGTATCGCCGTGCGCCTGAACAACGAGCATGTTGCGCCGCCGCATGCGGGACGCCGAGGCACCGGCTCATGGTGCCCGGGCGCGATCCGCGAGATGGTGCGCAACGGGCGGTACCGCGGCATCTACACGCACGGCAAGACGGTGCGCGTCCGTCGTGGCGCCAAGCGCGTCGCCTTCCGCGCGCCGCCCGAAGACATCATCACGATCGAAGTTCCCGAGTGGCGCATCGTCGATGACGCGACTTGGTTCGCGGCTCAAGACGTGATCAGCGCTCGCGCGGAGAAGACGACGTGGACCGCCGGGCCGCGCACCTCCTACGCGCTTTCGGCGCTGGCGCACTGCACACGCTGTCGAGGATCGATCGGAACGCAGAACTCGCGCCTGTCTGACGGCAGCCACGCGAAGGTCTACGGCTGCACCCGGCATCACATGCGCGGCAACGCGGTCTGTCCCGTAAAGGTGCGGCAGCGGATTGAAGAGGTCGAGGGCGCGGTCGCCGACTACATCCTGGAGCACTGGCTGACGGACGACCTCGTGACGGACATCTTGGCCGAGATGCGCCAGACGCTGACGGCACAAGTCGCGGCGTCTTCCGGGGACGCAGACACGATGGAGGCCGAGCTGGCGCGGCTCCGCGGCGAGCAGCGCAACCTGGCGGCTGCGGTCGCGACAGGCGGCGATCAGATCCCGGAGCTCCTCAGCGAGCTGCGCAACCGCAACGACCGCATCCGAGCGCTGGACATCGACCTCGCTTCGGCCCGGCGAACGCCCGCCATGGTCGAGAGCATGCTGGCTCAGGCCGAGGCCACCGCCCGCCGCAAGCTGCAGGAGCTGAGGACGGCGCTCGCCACCCCCGCCGACGCCCGGGAGGTTTTCGAGTCCTTGTTTTTGCCGGAAGGGCTTGAATTTGAAGAGGGTTGGAGCACCGATGGCACCCGGCGGGTGTGGGCGGTCTCGGCGACCGCCCACCCCGCAAAGTGCATTTTACAAAGTGACCCCACCGGGACTTGAACCCGGGATTTCGGCGTGAGAGGCCGACGTCCTAACCGCTAGACTATGGGGCCGTTGAGACCGACCTGGTATCGATCTCGCTGTTCGGGGATAGGGATTCGAACCCCAATAAGCAGCTCCAGAGGCTGCCGTCCTACCGTTAGACGATCCCCGAGCGAACGGAAACGCCGCTGGATTTATCCTTCACTCCGTCACCTGTCAAGGCGTTTCCGTGTTACGGTCGCCCCGACCCGCGATGTACACCACGCTCTTTCTCGTACGCAACGCCGACACCGACTTCTCCCGCGACGGGCGCGTCGCCGGGCGTCGCGACATCAGCCTCTCCGCCGCCGGACGCAAGCAGGCCGAAGATCTGCGCGACCGCCTCTCCGGCAAGCACGACCTCGTCGAGATCCTGGCCTCGCCGCTGCCGCGCGCCGTCGAGACCGCCGAGCTCCTCGCCGGGGCGCTCGGCCTCGGCGTGGTCCGCGATCCGCGGCTCATCGACTTCGACGCCGGCCGCTGGGAAGGCCAGAAGCACGCCGAGATCGGCGCCACCAGCGAGTATCAGAAGTTCATCGGCAACCCCGTCGACGAATCGATCCCGGGCGGCGAGCGCATCGACGCCGTGCGCGATCGCGTCGTCGCCGCGGTCTCGCAGGCGCTCGCCGACAACGAGCTCGGCGCCAACATCCTCATCGTCTCGCACGCCGGGCCGCTGCGCGTGCTGCTCGCGCACTATCTCGGAATGAACCTGATTCATTATCATCGGTTGCGCCTGTCGCCGGCGTCGCTGTCGATCCTGCGCTTCGAGTCCGAAGCGGGCGTGCCGCGCATCCTCACCATTAATTGCACCGCGGAACCCGGCCCAGCCCTGCGCTGAGGAGGATTCGCATGCCCATCAGCATCGGTGGTCATCTCGTCGCCCGCGCGCTCGCCAAGGCCGGGGTCAAGTGCGTCTTCACGCTCTGCGGCGGGCACATCGCGCCCATCTACGACGGCTGCTTGCGCGAAGGCATCGACATCATCGATACGCGCCACGAGCAGGCCGCCGCTCATGCCGCCGACGCCTGGGCGCGGCTGTCGCGCGGCCCCGGCGTCGCCATCGTGACCGCGGGACCCGGCGTCACCGACGCGGTCACCGGCGTGGCCAACGCCATGCTCGCGCAGTCGCCGCTGGTCGTCCTCGGCGGCGCCGCCGAGCTGCGCCTCGCCGGGCGCGGCGCGCTGCAGGAGATGGAGCAGCTGCCGCTCATGCGCTCGATCACCAAGTGGGCGGCCACGGCGACCGATCCCAAGCGCCTTCCCGAGATGATCGCGACCGCGATCCGCCATGCCAACTCGGGCGTGCGTGGGCCGGTGTTCCTCGAGCTGCCGTTCGATATTCTCACTGCGCAAGTGGATGAAGCCCACTTGCCGCCGGTAGCGCCGGCGGTGGCGCTCGGGACGTCGCCCGCCGATCCGGCGCTCG
Source organism: Polyangia bacterium (assembly GCA_036494045.1). Taxonomy (GTDB): domain Bacteria; phylum Myxococcota_A; class Polyangia; order Palsa-1104; family Palsa-1104; genus JAQBQH01. The sequence continues at coordinate 2,724 of DASXOU010000922.1, forward strand.
TCGACGCGGCCGGCAAGCTCATCGCTGCCGCCGAGAAGCCGGTCTTGTTCGCCGGCTCGCAGGTCTGGTGGGACGACGCGTCCGAAGTGCTACGCGAGCTGGCGATGCGCGTCGGCATTCCCGTGGTCATGAACGGGATGGGCCGCGGCTCGTTGCCGTCGTCGAATCCGCACGCGCTCAACCTCGCGCGCAAAAAAGCGTTCCGCGACACCGACTGCATCGTCGTCATCGGTACGCCGCTCGACTTTCGCGTCGGCTACGGCGCCGGCATCAACGCCGCGGCCAAGGTCATCCAAATCGATCGCGACCCGACGCAGATCGGCAAGAACCGCGCGGTCGACGTCGGCCTGGTTGGCGACGCGCGCGCGATCCTGGCGCAGCTCGAGTCGGCAGCGCTCAAGCACGGCGCCCTCCCCCACCGCTACGCCGCCTGGTGCGGCAAGTTGCTCACCGACGAGGAGAAGGCGCGCGGCGAGCTCGCCGAGCACGAGCGCTCGGACGCGCGCCCGATCAATCACTATCGATTGGCGCGCGCCATCGCCGACGCGATCGATCCCGACACCATCGTCGTCGGCGACGGCGGCGACTGCGTGGCCATGGCCGCGCGCGTGCTCGGGCCCGAACAGCCGGGGCATTGGCTCGATCCGGGGCCGCTCGGCTGTCTCGGCGTGGGCGCGCCGTTCGCGCTCGCCGCCAAGAAGATGCATCCGGACAAGAAGGTGCTGGTCATCTCGGGCGACGGCTCGTTCGGGCTCAACGGCTTCGACTTCGAGACCTGCATCCGCTGGAAGCTGCCGGTCACCTGCGTCGTCGCCAACGACGCCGCGTGGGGGCAGATTCGCGGGCCGCAGGTGATGATCTTCGGCGCCGAGCGCGCGCCTGCGACCAAGCTGGCGCCGACGCGCTACGACCGGGTCGTCGAGGCGTTCGGCGGACGCGGCTACCATGTCGAGGATCCGACCAAGCTCACGGCCACGATCAAAGAGGCGCTCGAGTCAGGGGAAACGAGCTGCGTCAACGTGCCGATCGACCCCGAGTTCGTGTTGCGTATCGGCGCGTCCAAATTGAGTGTTTGACAGTTCAGAGGCGCCGCGTTAAACGAGCGCCATGAAACACGCCGCGCTGGTCGCGCTTGCCTGTTTTGCCGCAATCGGATGCGAAGACAAGAAGGAAGCGCCGGCAGCGACGCCTGCCGCCGCGCCGACCGCGCTACCCTCGGCCGCGGCGGCCACACCGAGCGGCGCCGCCGCCATGCCGGCGGGCGACAAGGGCGACGTCACCGGCACGGTCGTCGTCACCGGCAAGCTGCCGCCGCTGGAAGACTTGAAGCGCCAGTCGGACGCGTACTGCGCCAAGACGCCGATGAAGGACGAGTCGGTCATCGCCGGCAAGAAGGGCGAGCTCGCCAACGTCATCGTGCACATCAACGGGCTGCCGGCGACGCCGCCGCCCGCCGAGAAGGCGACGCTCTCGCAGGACAACTGCATGTATCGGCCGCGTGTGCAGGGGGTCGTCGACGGGCAGAAGCTGGAGATCCGCAACGGCGATCCGGTGCTGCACAACGTCCACACCTACGACGGCGCGCGCACGCTCTTCAACGTCGCGCAGGTGCCGGGCACGCCCAGCTTCGACAAGACGTTCACGCAGAACGGCGCGCTCATCAAGTTCAAGTGCGACGTGCATCAGTGGATGACCGCGTACATCTGGGTGCAGAACAACGGCTGGTTCGCCGTCAGCGACAGCGACGGCAAGTTCAAGATCAAGGACGTCCCCGTCGGCACTTGGGACATCGAGGCGTGGCACGAGCGCTTCGGCACCAAGAAGGGCAAGATCACCGTCGAGAAGGGCAAGCCGGCCGAGATCAAGTTCGAGTTCGCCGCCAACGAAACCCCCAAGTAGTCGAGGCAGTAGATGTCGTTGCGCCGATTTGCCGTCGTCACCGCGTCGTTCACCTTCCTGCTCTTGCTGCTCGGCGGGCTGGTGCACAACACGCGTTCGTCGTTGGCGTGTCCCGATTGGCCGCTCTGCTTCGGGCAGGTGTTCCCCAAGATGGAGGGCGGCGTGCTCGTCGAGCACAGCCATCGGCTGGTGGCGGCGACGGTCGCGCTGCTCACGTTCGCGCTCATGGTCGGCGCGCTGGTGCGCGGGCTGCGACGGCGCGACACCGGGCTTGCCGTCGCCGGCGCGATCGCGTTCGGGCTGGTGCTGACGCAGGCGCTCCTGGGCGGGCTCACGGTCATCTATCGTTTGCCGACGCTGGTGTCGACGGCGCACCTGGCGGTGTCGCAGCTCTTCTTCCTGACGCTCATCTACGTCGCGTTCCGCGCCGGTGATAACGCCGGTAATGACAGTCGTCCGCTGCCGGCCAAGGTTCGGCGGATGACGCTGTGGAGCGCGGGCCTCGTGTACGTGCAGATGATCCTCGGCGCGCTCATGCGGCACCTCGGCGCCGGGCTGGCGTGCACCGACGTGCCGTTGTGCCAGGGCAAGCTGTGGCCGACGGGCGTGCATCCGAACGTCACGTTGCACGTCGTGCATCGGCTGTTCGCGCTCGTCGTGCTCGGACACCTCGTCGGCATGGCGATCGTGGTGGCGAAGAATGTGGATCGGCCGCTCGTGAAGGCGCTGGCGATCGCGGCGCCGATCCTGGCGGTCGTGCAGATCGCGCTCGGCATCTTGTCGGTGACCACGTTCCTCGACGCGGTGCCGGTGACGGCGCACCTCGGCGTGGCGGCGGCGATCCTGGCCGACTGCACGATCCTGCACCTGGTGGCGCGCGAGCCCTTGCGCGCGCGGGTCGAAGTGGAGGCGCCGATCGGCGGCGTCGAGGTGGCGGCGTGAGCGCCACGGCGCGCGCGGCACAGAAGATCGCGCTCGGCGATCTGTACGCGCTCGGAAAGCCGCGCGTCACGCGCATGGTGCTGATCACGACGGCGGCGGGGATCTGGCTGGCGCCGTCGCCGTTGCACGCGGCGCGGGCGATCGTCGCGCTCATCGGCGTCGGGCTCGTGGTCGCCGCGGCCAACGCGCTCAACATGTACATGGAGCGCGACGTCGACGCGCTCATGTCGCGCACCAAGAACCGGCCGCTGCCGGCGGGGCGGCTGGCGCCCGAGATCGCGCTCGGGTTCGGCATCTTCTGCGCCGTGATCGGGCTGCCGTTCGTGCGGCTCGGCGCCAATCCGCTGACGGCGGCGCTGGCGCTGGCGTCGCTGGTGCTCTACGTCGGCGCGTACACGCCGCTCAAGCGCCGATCGCCGTGGTCGCTCGTCGTCGGCGCGGTGCCGGGCGCGATTCCGGCGCTGCTCGGCTGGACCGCGTCGACGGGACACATCGACGCGCCCGGGCTCGCCATCTTCGGCGTGCTCTTCGTGTGGCAGATCCCGCACTTCATCGCGATCTCGATGTTCCGCGCCGAGGAGTACGCCAACGCGGGACTCAAGGTCGACGCGGTCGTGCACGGCCTCGAAGGCTCGCGCGTGCGCATCATCGGCTGGTCGATCCTGCAGTTCGCCGCGTCGCTGGCGGTGCTCAAGGCCGGCGTCGGCGGGCGCTTCTACGAAGGCGCGGCGTTCGCCCTCGGCGCGGTGCTGCTGGCGATCTGCGGCTTCGGGCTGCGGCCGATGACGCGCGAGCAGCTGGTGCGTTGGGCGCGCACGTTCTTCATCTACTCGCTCGTGTATCTGCCGGTCCTGTTCGCCGCGCTCGTGCTCGGCCGGTAACATGGCCGACGCCGGATTTCTACGGCTCGAAGGGTTGGTGCGTCGGTTCGGCGAGCGCGTGGCCGTCGATGGGCTCACCGTCGAGGTGGCGCGCGGCGAGGTGTTCGGCTTTCTCGGGCCCAACGGCGCCGGCAAGACGACGACGTTTCACCTGCTGACCGGCCTGCTCGCGCCCGACGCGGGGCGCATCGTCATCGACGGGCGCGAGGCGCCGCCGACGGATGGGCGCGTGCGCGCGCGGCTCGGCGTGGTGTTCCAGGATCCGTCGCTCGACGACAAGCTGACGGCGCGCGAGAACCTCAAGCTCGGCGCCGCGCTCTACGGCCTCGGCGGCAAGCGCGCGGCGGCGCGCATCGACGAGCTGCTCGCGCTGGTCGAGCTCGGCGATCGGGCGAAGGAGCCGGTCGAGCGCTTCTCGGGCGGGATGAAGCGGCGGCTCGAGCTGGCGCGCGTTCTTTTGCACGAGCCCGAGATCCTGGTGATGGACGAGCCGTCGCGCGGCATCGACGCGGCGACGCAGCGGCGGATCTGGGAGCAGCTGCTCGAGCTGCGACGGCAGCGGCGCGTGACGATCCTTCTGACCACGCATCAGCCCGAGGAGGCCGAATACTGCGATCGCATCGCGGTGCTCGACCACGGGCGCGTGATCGCGTGCGCGACGCCGGACGCGCTGCGCGCCCAGGTCGGCGGCGACGTGGTGCGGCTCGAAGGCGACGACGCCGACGCGCTCGCGGCCGAGGTGCAGGCGAGGTTTTCGCTGGCGGCGCGCGTCGTCGACGACGGAAACGATCGCTCGGTCGTGATCGAGACGCCGCGCGGACATGAGATCATCCCGCGGCTCGTCGAGGCGCTGCCGGCGGGACGGTTGCGCGCGGTCGGGATGCGCCGGCCGACGCTGGCCGACGTCTTCGTGCATCTGACCGGGCGAGGAATGAGCTGATGGACGCGGTCGCCGTGCAGCGTGCGGAAGAGAGCGCCGCGCCGCCGTCGCTGATCAGGCTCGACGTCGCCACCATCGGCGTTCTGGTCGCGCGCGACCTCAAGCGCTTCGTACGGCAGACGTCGCGCGTGGTCGGCGCGCTCGTGCAGCCGCTGGTGTTCTGGCTGGTCATCGGCTCGGGGATGGCGGCGTCGTTTCGCATGCCCGGCGCCGCCGGCGTCGGCTACGTGCAGTACTTCTATCCCGGCATCGTGATGCTGGTCGTGCTCTTCACGTCGATCTTCACGACCATGTCGGTCATCGAAGATCGCCACAAGGGCTTTCTGCAAGCGGTGCTGGTGGCGCCGGCGTCGCGCGCGGCGCTGGTGCTCGGCAAGACGCTCGGCGGCGTCAGCATCGCGCTCGTGCAGGCGGCGATCTTCTTGGCGCTGGCGCCGCTGGCCGGCTTCGACATGCGCGCGATCGCGTGGGGCGAGCTGGCGCTCCTCCTCGTGCTCGTCGGCGTCGCGCTGTCGTCGCTCGGATTCGCGATCGCGTGGTGGCTCGACTCGACGCAGGGATATCACGTCGTCATGTCGGTGCTGCTGTTGCCGCTGTGGATCGTCTCGGGCGCGATGTTTCCCACGGCGGCGGGGCCGAAGTGGCTGGCGATCGCGGCGCGGCTCAATCCGCTCGCGTATGCCGTCGGCGGCGTGCGGCGCGCGCTCTATGGTGGCGCGCCGCCGGGAGGCGCGAGCGCGTCGGCGGCGCTGGAGCTCGCAGTGACCGCGGGCTTCGCCGTCGTCGCGGTGGTGGTCGCGGTGCGCGTGTGCAGCCGGCGTGGGGACAAGCCGTGAAGCGCGCGCTCATCGTCGCAGTGCTCGCGCTCGTCGTCGGCTCGACGGCGGCGATCGCCATGTTGCGCGCGCGCGCGGCCCTGCTGCCGCGGTACGGCGAGGTGCCCGCGTTCGCGCTGCGCGACGCCGCCGGGCAGCCGTTCGGCACCGCGCAGCTCGACGGGCACGTCTGGATCGTCGACTTCATCTTCACGACCTGTCCCGAGGTCTGCCCGCGTATGACCGAGGACATGGCGCGGCTGCAGACGTGGCTCGTCAATCGCGCGCTCGCCGATCGCGTGCGCCTCGTCTCCGTGAGCGTCGATCCCGATCGCGACACGCCCGAGAAGCTGCGCGCGTACGCGGCGCACTATCACGCGCGGCCGGGCACGTGGACGTTCGCGACCGGATCGCAGCAGGCGATCGAGGACGCGGTGGTGCGCGGATTCAAGATCGCGGTCAGCCGCGAGAAGGACGACAGCCAGGACGGCTTCGCCATCGTGCACGGCACCAAGTTCGTGCTCGTCGACGGCAAGCGGCAAATCCGCGGCTACTACGACACCAGCGACGGCGCGGCGATGGCGCGGCTGCGCGACGACGCCGCCGCGCTCGCCGACGGGAGCGCGCGATGATGGGGCACAACGAAGAGCTGGGCGCCACGCTGGCGTTTTGCAACGCGCTCTTGAACGGCACAGCGGCGCTGCTGCTGCTGGGCGGATGGCTCACGATCCGCAACGGGCGGCGCGACATCCATTGGAAGTTCATGGCGGCGGCGTTCACCGTGTCGTGCCTGTTCCTGGTGAGCTACATCGTGCGCATCTTCGTCTCGGGCACGCACAAGTATCCGGGCGGCGGCACGTGGAGGGCGATTTACCTGGCCGTGCTGGTGACGCACATGCTGCTGGCGATCACGGTGCCGCCGCTGGCGCTGCGGACGTTGTTCCTCGCCGTCAAGAAGCGGTACGCCGAGCACAAGCGGCTGGTGCGCTTCACGTGGCCGATCTGGATGTACGTGTCGGTCACCGGCGTGCTCGTCTACGTGCTGCTCTATCATCCGCCGGGCTGAGACGGGCAACGGCGCGGACACGCGCCGCGTCGAAGGGTGGTGCGGCTGGCCATCGTCGCGGTCGTCGTCGTGGTCGCGCTTGCGGGTCGGGCGCGCGCGCAAGTCGACACCGGCGAAGATCGTCCGCCTCGTCCCAACCTCGATCTGCCGCGCGACGCGCTCGACTTCTCGCCCGAGCGGCGCGAGCTGCACGTGCCGCCCGCGTGGCGCGACGTCGAGCGCGACAGCGCGGCGACGTTCAAGCCGGCCGCCGATGTCGTCAGCGATCACGCGCCGCCGATGCTGGCGCTGAAGCAGCTCGCCGCGTTTCACGCCGCCGAGCGCGCCATCGACGAGGGTCACGGCGATCCGTCGATCACGATGGCGCGCGATCCCCAAGCCGAGCTGCGGCGGCGCTTCGAGGAAGAGCCCGCGGAATGGGTGCGCACCGAGATCCAGGTGCGGCTCGGCGCCGACGGCGCCGTCGAGGCGATGAGCGTGGTCAGCTCCTCGGGGCGCGGCGCGCTCGATCGCGAGGCGCTGCGCGCGGTGCGCGTGCCGTCGAGCGGCGCCGTCCGACGCTCAAGGGCGCCGCGACCGTGCGCTTCGGCTGCGACGCGGGCGTGGTGACCCCGCCGCCGATGCTGGGGCGCGCCGACGGCGATCCGCGGGGACACGGCGTCACCGCCGGCGTTCGGCTGCACTTCGACGAGAACACGGGCCACGTCGATCCGCTGGTGCCTTTGCTGCGGCGCGTGGTGACGCGCGTGCAGATTCTCGATTATCATCCGTGAATGCGCGCGGCGACGATCCTGCTCGTGCTGATGGCGGCGCTGACGGCGCGCGCGGTGCCGCCGTCGGAGCTGAACCAGCCGGCCAGCGACGGCGAGCGCGAGATCATGCACAACCTCGCGTGCACGTGTCCGACGTGCAACCGGGAGCCGATCGACGAGTGCACCTGCGCGCTGGCGGCCCAGATGCGCGGCGAAGTGAAGAAGCAGCTCGCCGGCCGCGATCTGTCGACGGAGGCGGCGCGCAAGCTCGCGAGCGTGACGGTGCGCGCGTCGATCGCCGGGCTCTTCGGCGCGGCGGCGTTGACGCCACGGCCGGCGGCGCGCGTCGACCCGCGGCTCGACTGGCTGCCGGTGATCGTGTTCGTCGGCGGCCTCTTCGTGCTCGTCGTGGTCACGCGCCGTTCGCTGGCGCGCCGCCGCGCGGAGAAAGCCGCCGGCCCGCCGCGCGGCTAGAACGCATCCGACAACCTGCCGCCGTCGCGAGGCCGAGGCGCGCTCGCAAGAGCGCGCCGGACGCCGGCGGGGCAGATTTGCGCGCACCCCCGGAGCCGGCGGCAGGAGCCGGCGGCAGGTTGTCGGATG
>DASXOU010000923.1:0-2708 GCA_036494045.1 Polyangia bacterium
GATGTCGAAGATGAGCTGCATGAGCACCGTGAGCTCGGCGCCCTTCTTGTCGGGGAAGGTCACTTCGTCGAGCGGGAAGGGGCCTTTGGCGGTCATGCCCTTGGCGACGAGGAGCCCCTGCACGTCCTCACCGGCCGAGCCGGCGAAGCTGCGGAACACCTGCGCCATCTCGCGCGTCATGATGCCTTGGGCGGCGCCCGTCGACGAGACGACGTCGCCGCTCGAGTACTGCTCGTGGCGCGTGTCCTTGTACTCGGGAATGATGCTGATGACGGCCAGCGGCACGCTGCCGGTCGGCTTGCCGGCGGGCAGGTCGAAGCGCGGGAAGGAGTAGAGCCCCGAGTTGTAATCGGGAACCGGCTCGGCGGGCGGAGCCGGCGGCGGGCCGTGCGCGCAGCCGGTCACCATCGCGTAGCCGACGGGATAAAACAAAAAGGCGAGCGGAATGACTGCCACGCCCAACACCACGACCGGCTTGGTGAGCCGCCCGATCGCCCCCATAGAATGTCTGCGCATGGCTATGCGAGGTTCATTGTAACAGACGTCGCCTTCATTCTGTCAATGTTCAATGGAGCGGCGACCGGCAGCGGCAGCTCGGCGATGCGCGCGTAGAAGGCGCGTAGGTGCTTGTAGACGACGAGGTGCATGAGCGCCGTGTCGAGCTCGTCGGGACGGTGGCGCAGCGTCTCGCCGACGATGCGCACGAACATCTTTTGGCGGCGGCGATCGGTCGTCAGGAGATAGTGGCGGGCCAGGCGCGCGACGATTGCGAGCTGCTTCCACGTCGGTGGGCGCCGCGATCGCGCGACCGGGCGCGCGCCGCGACGCAGGCTGCCGAGGAGCCGATCGGCGAAGCGCTCCGGCTCGTAGACGTCGCGCATCATGCGCTGATAGCCGCGCACCAACTGGGCGTCGTCGAGCTCGTGCGCCGACGGGCGGCGGACGATGTTGGACGTGATCAGCGCTTCCTGGTTGCCGCGCACGCCGGCCATCGCCACGTCGCGCAGTCGGCCGTCGCGTGCCATGCGCGCGTGCAGCGGCGTGCCGGGGATCGCCTGCAACAGGCCGTTCATGATGACCGGGATGCCCGCTTCGGCGAGAAACGCCTGCTGCTCGTCGAAGATGGCGGCGTCGTCGCCGTCGAAGCCGACGATCATGCCGGCCCACACCGTCAGGTTGTACGACTGCAGCGTGTGGACGCTCTCGACGAGATCGCCGACCACGTTTTGCTTCTTCTTGGCCGCGAGCAGCGTCTCTTTGCGTGGGGTCTCGATGCCGACGAAGACGCGGCGGAAGTTGGCGGCGTGGAGCAACTCGAGCATCTCCTGGTCGCGCGCCAGGTTGATCGTGAACTGGCAGGTGAAGTACATCGCGTGCTCGATCTCGACGACGAAGCGCGCCAGCTCCTCGAGCAGGCGCTTGCAGTGGGCGCGATTGCCGATGAAGTGATCGTCGATGAAGAAGATCGAGTCGGCGCCGAGCGCGTGCCAGGCGCGCACCTCGGTCATGACCTGCTCGATCGATTTCGAGCGCGCCTTTTGGCCGAGACGCGTCGGGATCTCGCAGAACTCGCAGGCCATCGGGCAGCCGCGCGAGGTCTCGATGGTGGCGGTGGAGTAGGCGCCGCGACGGAGGAGCTCGTAGCGCGGCGGCGGCGACTCGCGCATGTCGATGAGCGCGGGCTGATCATAGAGCGCCGTGGCGCAACCGCGCGCGAGCTCGTCGAGATAGCGCGGCCAGGTGTGCTCGGCTTCGCCGCGAAAGAGCGCATCGGCGTGCGGCGCGAGCATCGCGACGGTCGAGTGCTCGACGATCGGTCCGCCGATCGCGACCGGGATGCCGCGCGCGCGGAAGGCGTCGGCGAGCTCGAGGATGCGCCCCCGCTGGATGTAGTAGCCGGTGATGCCGACGAGGTCGGCGTCGGCGGCGAGATCGATCGGCTCGACGTTCTCGTCGACGAGCCGGACCTCGTGGCAGTGCGGGGTGAGCGCGGCCAGCGTCGGCAGCGCCAGCGGCGGGTGCGGATAGGCCGAGCCCTCGAGCTCCATGCAGCCCGAAAAGTCCCACAGCGACGGTGGGAAGCGCGGGTTGACGAGGAGGATCTTCACGCGGCCGCCTGGGCGGCGTCGGCGGCCTGATCGTAGTAGGTGCGCAGGTGCTTGTAGATCACCAGGTGAAACAGGATCTCTTCGAAGCCGCGGCCGCGACGCGCCGCCAGCGTCAGGAGCACGCGGACCAGCATGCGGCGGCTGGCGCCGTCGGCCTCGCGAAAGTAGTAGCCGAGCGTGCGCGCGATGGTCAAAAAGTTGCGCTTACTGAGCGCGCGATGGATCGGCGGATAGTCGCGCGCGCCGCGCGCGGTGGCGGCCAGGATCCGCGTGCCGTAGGCCTCGGGCGCGAAGACGCGGCGCACCAGCTTGCTGTAGCCGCCGTGGAGCGCCGGCAGCGCGAGCTTCTTCGGCATCAGGTTCGTCAACCCTTGCGCGTCGATGGTGCCGAGCGCGCCCGATCCGACGGTGTCGGGCAGAAGACGCAGTCGCCCTTCGCGCTGCGCGCGCTCGTACAGCGGCGCGCCGGGCATCGCTTGCAACAGGCCAATCAAGGTCGGCGTGACGCCCGAATCCATGATGAAGCGAAATTGCGTCTCGAACGAGGACGCGTCGTCGTCATCGAGCCCGAGGATGATGCCGGCCCACACGGTGATGTTG
>DASXOU010000924.1:0-3234 GCA_036494045.1 Polyangia bacterium
GGCGGCACGCCTCCTGGGATCTTGCCGCAGGACCTCGCCGCGAGCGCGAAGTACGTCGCTGCCTCTTGCGCTGGCGCGAACCGTGAAATCAGCGCGGCGAGGTACTCGGCTCGGCGACGGCGATGTGGCGATCGCCGGTGCGGCGCAGCAGCATCGCGAAGCGGCGCGGCAAGAGGCGCCGGCCAGCGGCGCCGACCTCCTCGTCGCTGACGAGGCGATAGCCGTGGGCCGCGAGCCAGCCGCCGAGCGCGCGTGGCTCCCAGCCGAAGCGCCACGGCTCGCCCCACGCGCGCACCGTCGCGGTCACCAGGCGCGTGGCCAGCCGCGGCCGCTCGATCTGCCGCCGGTCGACGTAGCTGAAGCAGAGCTGCGAGCCCGGCGCCGACCAGGCGCGCACCGCGGCGACGGTCTCCGCGATCGCCGGCTCGTGGAGGTACATGGTCACGCCTTCCCAGATCGTCAGCGTCGGGCGCGTCGCGTCGTGGCCGAGCGAGGCCAGGCGCGCGGCGAGCGTGGACATGGGGTCGCGCTCGAAGTTCCACGGCACGAAGGTGACGCGCAGATCGCCGAAGCGCGCCCGTTTGAGCGCCTGCGTGGCCGGATGGTCGATCTCGAAGACGCGACTGTCGCCGAGGACGTCGGCGAGGCGCGCGGCGCGGGCGTCGAAGCCGGCGCCGAGGAGGACGAGCTGCGTGCCGCCAAAGCCGGCGAAGCGGCGCACCACGTCGTCGATGAGCCGCGTGCGCACTTGCATGTACGCGATCATCGGCAGCATCGGCGCCGCCGCAGCGCGCAAAAACGGCCGCAGCGACGGGGCGCGCCGCGACCAGGCGACGAGGCGCGCCACGCCGGCGCCGGCCACGCGCGCGCCGTACGGATCATCCATGAGCTGCGCGCCGTCGGGCAAAAGTGCCCCGAGCGCGCGCGTCGCCGCGACAAAACGCGCGGTCCTGCTGGGTTTCCCGTCGATCACCTACCCATGATACGATGAAGTGTGCGTACTGCGTTGTGCTTGTGTGGCGGCGGGATCGTGGGCGGCATGTACGAGATCGGCGCGCTCGCCGCCGTCGATGACTTCCTCGCCGGCGGGCTCAACGACTTCGACGTCTACGTCGGCACCTCGGCCGGCTCGTATCTCGCGACCGTGCTCGCCTCGGGCATCCGCGCGCGCCGCCTGTTCCGCGCCGCGCTCGACGACGATCCCAACTTCTTCCCCGTGCGCCGCACCGACATCTATCGCTTCGACGTGCGCCAGGGCCTCGGCATCCTGCGCGACGTCGGTGGCGTCCTCTTGTCGGGCGCAGCGCGCGCGGCGCGGCGCAAGCTCGATCTCGGCGAGCTCGTCACCGACTTCGTCGACGCGCTGCCAGCCGGCATCTTCTCGTTGCGCCATTACGAGCGCTTCCTCGAGCGCTTCTTGCGCCATCACGCGCTGCCGACGCGCTTCGCCGAGGTGCCGCGCGAGCTCTACATCACCGCCAACGATCTCGACTCGGGCCATCGCGCCATCTTCGGGCAGGGCGCGCTCGTCGACATTCCCATCGCCAAGGCGATCTGCGCCTCGTCGGCGATCCCGCTCTTCTTCGAGCCGGTGCGCTGGCAGGGGCGCGATTACATCGACGGCGCCGTCGGCAAGGTCGCGCACGCGGACATCGCGCTGGCGCGCCACGCGGACCTCATCGTCGTCGTCAATCCGCAGGTGCCGGTGTTCAACGATCCCGATCGCGAGGGATTGCCGACGCCGCTCGTCGGCGCGCACCACCTGCGCGACAAGGGCATGCTGGCGGTATGGGCGCAGGCGGGCAAGATGTCGACGCGCACCAAGCTGCTGTCGGGGATTCGCCGCTATCAGGCATCGCATCCGCGCGCGGAGATCCTGCTCGTCGAGCCGCGCGCCGAGGAGTCCGAGATCTTCTTGTCGAACCCGATGGCGTTCTCGTCGCGGCGACGCATCTTGCGCTACGGCTACGAATCGGCGGCGCGGCAGCTCACGGCCGATCGCGCGCGTTGGGAGGCCGCGTTCGCCCGGCTCGACGTGCGCGTCGACGCGGCGCGCTTGCAGGCGCCGTGGGAGCTGACGGCCTGAACGCGGCGTGGGGCCGCAATTCGCGGCCGCTGGTGATCGCGCATCGCGGCGCGTCGCACGACGCCGTCGAGAACTCGCTGGCGGCGTTCCGGCTGGCGCGCGCGCAGGGCGCCGACGGCGTCGAGCTCGACGTCATGCGCTGCAAAAGCGGCGAGGTCGTCGTCTTCCACGACGACGATCTCGAGCGGCTCGGCAAGCGCGCGGGGCTGGTGCGCGCGACCTCGTTCGCCGAGCTGCGCACGATCGATCTGGGCGGCGGCGAGCGCATTCCCACGCTCGACGAGGTCCTCGAGGAGCTCGGGCCGCTGCTGGTCAACGTCGAGCTGAAGTCGGCGCCGAGTTGGCGCGAGCGCGCGCGCGACGACGGGCTGGCGGCCTCCGTCGCCGCGATCATCGCGCGCCACGGCGCCGGCGAGCGCGTGCTGGTCTCCTCGTTCGATCCGCTGCTGCTGGCGCGCTTTCGCCTGCGCGCGCGCGCGGTGCCGACGGGCCTCCTGTTCGCGCACGATCAAGCGCGCCCGTGGCGCCAGGCGTGGACGGCGCCGCTGCTGCGGCCGACGGCGCTCCATCCCGAGTCGCTGCTCGTCGACGCGCGCGCCGTGGCCGCGTGGCACGCGCGTGGGCTCGCGGTCAACGTCTGGACCGTCGACGATGCGGGCGAGCTGCGCCTGCTCGCCGCGCTCGGCGTGGACGGCGTCATCACGAACCGGCCAAAATTTGCGCGCTCCGTGTTACAGTCCTAGCGATGTCTGATCGCCATCCCCCGGGCGGGTTTACCGAGGAGACCAACCACACGCCGCTGGTGCGCCTGACCGGCGACGTGCAGGGGCCCAAGCGCCCGTGCCTGGTCGTCATCGCCGGCGCGCACCTCGGCGAAATCTTCCCCGTCGAAGGCGAAATCCTGATCGGCCGCGACCACGAATCGAACCTGCGCCTGGCCGAGGACGAAGGCGTCTCGCGCCGCCACGCGCGCGTCACGCCCGTCGCCGAAGGCGCGCTGCTCGCCGATCTCGGCTCGCAGAACGGCACCTTCGTCGACGGCGATCGCATCACCGAGCGGGTCCTCAAAGAGGGCTCCAAGATCCGCGTCGGCCAGACCACCGTCCTCAAGTTCGCCCGCTACGACGCCATCGAGGAGTCGGCCCAGC
>DASXOU010000925.1:0-8228 GCA_036494045.1 Polyangia bacterium
GATCAGCGACTGAGCGGTGCCGTCGCCGAGATAGAGCGTCGCCGTGTTCGATCCGTTGTTGGCGACCCACCACGGCGACGAGGGGCTGTGCGCGACGCCCCATGGATTGACCAGATTGGGATCGGTGAAGTTCGCGTGATCCGGCTGATCCGATACCAGGTTGACCTGTTGGAACTCGACTTCGCCGGCGCGCGCCCCTCCGGCGCTCGCCATCGTTACTGCCAGTGCAATCGACGCCCACGCTCGCATGCAGCACCTCCGCGGGACGGTGCTCGGCACGCGCGCGCTCCGCGACTAGAGCGAACTTTGGCGCAGTCGGCCGCTTCGTTCGGGGGCGAGGAGGCCGTACACGAGCGTGTCGCGATAGCCGTGGCCGTCGTAGTACGACTGCCGCAGGAGCCCCTCGCGCCGAAAGCCGACGTGCTCGAGCGTGCGCTGCGAGGCGACGTTCTCGGCGTCGAGCTGCGCCTCGACGCTGTGCAGCTCGAGGCGCGCAAAGCCCCAATCGACGACGGCGCCGAGCGCCTCGGCGGCGAGGCCCTGGCCCCACAGATCTCGCCGCAAGATGAAGCCGACCTCCGAGCGCGAGTGCGCGCGCTGCCAGCGCCAGTGGCCGATCTTGCCGACGGCGGTGTCGTCGCCGGCGCGCGTGATCGCCCACTCGATGCCGTCGCCGGCCATGAACGCCATCTGCGCGCGCTCGATGACTTCGGCGGTGAGGAGCGGCGATCCGTGCGGCGGCGACGACCAGTAGCGCATCGCCTGGGCGTCGCAGAAGACCAGGAAGAGCCCTTCGGCGTCGTCGCGCCGCATCGGGCGCAGCCTCAGGCGCGCCGTCGCAATCGTCAGCTTGGGATCGGTGAGGAGTGTGGTCGGCTCAATCACGACGAGGACGAGATCGTACGACGAGCTTACGACGCCGGCTTGGACGCCTTGGCGGCGCCGTTGCCCTTCTGCACTTCGGCCTGCACTTCCTTGAGCGCGCGCTCGAGGGTGCGGATGGTGTCCTTGAGATCGCGCACTTCTTCGCGCGTGGCCAGCTTGAGCGTCTTGGCCAGCTTGGAGACGCGCGCGTCGATCGACGCCTGCGCCTTGCCGCGCAGCTGGAAGCCCTTCATCACCACGTTCATCACCTTGGGGTTCGACATCAGCTTCATGACGCGCGGGTCGCTCATGAGCTTCATGCCGCGCTCCATCACCAGCTTCTTCAAGTTCATCGACGGCGCCTCCAGCCGGCGTTCATAGACCGGGTGGCGCGCCGTGTCAACGCGCGCATCCGCGTGATACAGTCTCGGCGTGCAAACGGCTGACTTTGGCGACGAGCTCGCCGAGCTGAACCGGCGTCGCCTGCGCGTGCTGGCGCCGCTGATGGCCGTCTTGCACGTCGCGCACGTGATCTTCTTTCACGTGCCGCTGGCAAAACGCGCCGCGCTCTCCGCCGACGTGTTGCGCTGGCGCGCCGGCATCGTCGAGGCGCACGCGGCCATGATCCCGCTCGCGCTCGCCGTCACCTGGCTGACCTGGCGGCGACGCTCGTCGCTGCCGCCGTGGGTCGCGCCGGTGATGGCGGCGGCGTACATCGCGCACGGCGCGGTGTGCAGCGGCTTCGATCAGATCGTCGTCGCGTCGCTGACGCCGTTCGTCGGCTACTGCCTCGGGATCGCGGTCAGCGTGGCGTTGACGCCGGGGCAGGCGATCGGCGCCTATGCCATCGGCGCGGCCACGATGTTGACGATGCTGGCGACGCTGCAGCGCGGGAGCTCGGCGCGGCTCGCTGATCTGCCCAACGTCGTCAGCACCAGCCTCATCGGCGTCGCGCTCGCGTGGATGATGCACGCCGGCCGCCGGCGCGAGTTCGCCGGCAAGCTGACCATCGAGCGGCAGCGCGAGGAGCTGGCCGCGCTCAACGCCGGCCTCGAGCGACGCGTGCAGGAGCAGGTGGCGCAGCTGCAGGCGCAAGTAGTGGCGCGCGCCAACGAGCTGTCGCTGGCGCTGCAGCGTATGCCGGTGCAGCGCTCCGACGCCTACGCGCTGCCGACGGGCACGCTGCTCGGCGATCGCTTCGAGATCGAGCAGCTCCTCGGCGAAGGCGGCATGGGCGCCGTCTATCGCGGCGTCGATCGCAGCTCGGGCGCGCGCGTGACCATCAAGGTGATCCGGGCCGCCTCGACGCAGAAGCTCGATGCGCTGCGCCGCTTCATCCGCGAGGCGGGCGCGGCGGCCACGCTCACGCATCCGGCGGTGGTGCGCATGATCCACGTCGACGTCAGCGACGAGGGGCTCCTCTACCAGGTGCAGGAGCTGGTCGACGGCGAGACGCTGTCGAGGCGGCTGGCGCGCAAGTGGCCGCCCGGCGATGCGGCGCGCCTGGCCGCCGTGCTCGCCGACGCGCTCGCGGCGGCGCACGCGCACGGCGTCGTGCATCGCGACGTCAAGCCCGACAACGTGATGCTGACGACGACGGCGCCGGGCCTCAAGCTCCTCGACTTCGGCATCGCCAAGCTCTACGACGCCGTCTCCGTCGCCGGCGAGGACGACACGACGCTCGGCGGCCTGGTGCTCGGCACGCCCGCGTTCATGGCGCCCGAGCAGGTGGTTGGCGGCGAGGTCGGTGATCGCGCGGACGTATACGCCGTCGGGCTCATCCTGTTCCGCCTGTTGGCCGCGCGCGGGCCGTTCGACGCTTCGTCGCCGAACGGGATCATGATGCGCCACGTGATTGTGCCGGCGCCCGACCTGCGCACCGTCGACGCGGCGCTGCCCGAGACGCTGGCGCGGCTGGTGGCGCGCACGCTGGAAAAAGATCCGGCGCAGCGGCCGGCCGCGGCCGAGCTGGCGCGCGCGCTCGACGGGTTCGCCGACGACGCCGGCGCGCCGCCGCTGGCCAAGATCGTGCCGCCCTCGACCGGCGAAGTGACCGTGCGCGCTAGGGCGTGACGACGGTGCCGGTACCGTCGTTCTTTTCGCACTCGATCGATCCGAGCGCGAGCTGTGGGTCGCCGTTGCCGTCGAGTGACTCGACGAAGTGCAGCGTCTCGCGGAGGAGCGGCGTCTCGGCGTCGCAGTAGCTGCCGAGCTCGTAGGTCGCCGACGCGCGCACGCTGCCGTCGCCGTTGAGGGTCTCGACCATCCCGTGCACGCGCATCGCCGCCCCGACCGAGGTGAACCCCTGCGAATACTGCGCGCCCGGCGGCAGCATGTGCGTGCCGTCGACGAGCACCGAGGTGGCCTGGGGCGCGTCGACGTCGAGGTCGAGCTCGAAGGTGTTGCCGTCGTTGCTTCCGCAAGCGGCTACGCCCACTATTAATAGGAGGAGGATGGCGCGCATGGTGGGCGCATGTTACATCGCCTGTCGATGACTGTCGCCGACGACCACAAGAAGCACGCGCCGGCCCGGGTGCGCGTCTTCGTCGTCACCGTGTCCGACTCGCGCACCGAGGCCACCGACACGTCGGGCCACGCCGCGCGCGAGCTCATCGAGGCGGCCGGCCACGTCGTCGCCGGCACGCGCCTCGTCAAGGACGAGCCGGCCACCGTCGCTGCGCTCATCCGCGAGCTGGCCGAGTCGCGCGCCGCCGACGTCATCGTCACCACCGGCGGCACCGGCATCTCCACGCGCGACTCGACCTACGAAGCGGTCGCGTCGCTCCTCGACAAGCGGCTCGACGGCTTCGGCGAGCTCTTCCGCATGCTCTCGTACGCCGAGATCGGCTCGGCGGCGATGATGTCGCGCGCCGTCGCCGGGCTGCATCGCGGCGTCGCCGTCTTCGCAACGCCGGGCTCGACGGCGGCGGTGCGCCTCGCGCTCGAAAAGTTGATCATCCCCGAGCTCGGCCACCTCGTGTTCGAGGCGCACCGGTGATCGCGTTGCCCGTGTTGCGCGACGCGTACGCGCGGCAGGTGCGCTATCTGCGCGTGTCGCTCACCGATCGCTGCAACTATCGCTGCGTCTATTGCATGCCCGAAGCGGGCGTCGAGCTGGTGCCGCGCGCCGACGTCCTCACGTTCGAAGAGATCGAGCGCGTCGTCGGCGTGATGATGCGCTTCGGCGTGCGGCGCGTGCGCCTGACCGGCGGCGAGCCGACGGTGCGAAAGGATCTGGTGGCGCTGGTTGCGCGCCTGGCCGCGCTCGGCCTCGATGACCTGGCGATGACCACCAACGGCGATCGGCTCGTCGAGCTGGCGGCGCCGCTCAAACGCGCCGGCCTGTCGCGGCTCAACGTCAGCGTCGACACGCTCGACGCCACCAAGTTCCGCGCGATCACCCGCCGCGGCGAGCTCGCGCGCGTCCTGGACGGCATCGAGGCCGCGCGCGCCGCCGGCTTCGTCGGGACCAAGATCAACGCCGTCGTCATGGGCGGCGTCAACGACGACGACGTGCCCGCCCTGTGCGCATGGGCGTGGGAGCGCGCGCTCACGCCGCGGTTCATCGAGTCGATGCCGATGTCCGACGGCGCGCTCTTTTCGGCCGGCGGCTTCGTCGCCGCCGCGACCATCCGCGCCAAGATCGAATCCGCGTTCGGGGCGCTCGCGCCCGACGGCGGCGAGGGCATCGCCGGCGTCGGTCCCGCGCGCTACCTGCGCGTCGCCGGCGGCCGTAACGCCGGCGCCCGCGTCGGCATCATCTCCGCGGTGACCGAGCCCTTTTGCGAGAGCTGCAACCGCGTGCGCCTGACCGCGACCGGCCAGCTCCATACCTGTCTCGCGCTCGACGACGAGAGCGATCTGCGCACGCCGCTGCGTGCCGGCGCCGACGACGACGAGCTGGCACGGAAGGTGCTGTTCGCAGTGTCCGCCAAGAAGGAAGGCCACTCGTTCACGGCTTGCGGTACCGGGGGCCCGCGAAAACACATGGTGGCGATCGGGGGCTAATCCCCCCACACTTGAGGTAAAATGCCCCCAGAGATGGGGCTTTACCCCACCGAGGGAGCATGTCCCGCCAAGATCCCAAAGCGGCTCGAAAGATCATCTCCGGCGTCATCACCCTCGCGCTTCTCGTCGGTGGCGTCGCGTATCTGTTCGCGTCGTCGGCCGGCGAAGCGTTCGAGTACTACAAGCACGTCGACGAGGTCCTGGCGCAGCCGGGGCAGTGGGAGCACAAGCATCTGCAGATGCATGGCTTCGTCGTGCCCGGCTCGATCAAGAAGCGCATGGACAAAGAGCACCAACAGATCGAGTACAAGTTCATGGCGGTCAACTGCGGCAAAGAGGTCGAGGTGCGCTACAGCGGCACCGTGCCCGATACGTTCAAGGATCGCGCGGAGGTCGTCGTCAAAGGCACGCTCGCCGACGGGCGCTTCGACGCGCGCGAGATCAGCGCCAAGTGTCCTTCGAAATACGGCACGCGCCCCGACGGTCCGGCGGCGATGCTGTGCACGCGCGGCGACCAGAACGTAGAGGCTGCGCCGCAGGCGGCGCAGAAATAGCCATGCCGCAAAACGCGATCGCTTCACTCGGCGACGCCGGCCTCCTCCTGGCGCTGGTCGGCTGCGCGTACGTCATCGGCGCCGGCATCGCCGGCGCGCGGCGCAAGAACCAGCGGCTCATCCGCTCGTCGGTGCTCGCCGCCTACGCGACCACGGGGCTCATCGCCTTCTCGTCGCTGGTGATGTGGTTCGCGCTGCTCTCGAACGACTACAGCATCAAGTACGTGCAGCAGCACTCGGACGCCTCGATGCCGTGGATCTACAAGTTCACGTCGTTCTGGGGCGGGCTCGAAGGATCGATCGTCTGGTGGGTGCTGCTCCTCGCCATCTTCGCGTCGCTGGCGATCTTCGTGAACCGCGAGCGGCACAAGGAATTGATCCCGTACGTTGCCGCGATCTTGTACGTCGTCATCGGCTTCTTCCTGTTCCTCATCATCTTCGAGAAGCGGCCGTTCGACGTCTTCCTGACGCAGACGCCGACGACGGGCAAGGGGCTGAACCCGCTCCTGCAAAACCCATACATGGCGACGCATCCGCCGTCGCTGTATCTGGGGTTCGTGTCGGCGACGGTGCCGTTCGCCTTCGGCCTGGCCGCGCTCATCACCGGCAACCTCGACGACTCGTGGCTGCAGTCGACGCGGCGCTGGATGATCGTGAGCTGGTACTTTTTGTCGCAGGGCCTGATCCTCGGCATGCTGTGGGCCTACGAGACGCTCGGCTGGGGCGGCTATTGGGGCTGGGATCCCGTCGAGAACGCCGGCTTTCTGCCGTGGCTGACGGCGACCGCGTTCCTGCACTCGATGATGATCCAGGAACGGCGCGGCATGATGAAGGTGTGGAACGTCTGCCTCGTGATCACGACGTTCCTGCTCACCATGTTCGGCACGTTCATGACCCGCTCGGGCATCGTTCAGTCGGTGCACGCGTTCGGCCAGGACACGACGCTGGCGTGGCTGTTCTCGACGTTCATCCTGCTCATCGCGGTCTTCTCGTTCGGCTGGGTGATCTTCCGCCTGCCGCTTTTGCGCTCGCGCAACGAGCTCGACTCGTGGCTGTCGCGCGAGTACGCGTTCCTCTTGAACAACTGGATTCTCCTCGGCGCGGCGCTGTTCATCCTGACGGCGACGATGTTCCCGACGCTGTCGGAGTGGATCGCGCACGACCGCATCACCGTCGGGCCGCCGTTCTTCAACAAGACGATGGCGCCGGTCGGCTTGACGCTCTTGTTCCTGACCGGCGTCGGGCCGCTGATCGCGTGGCGCAAGGCGTCGGCGGAGAATCTGAAGACGCAGTTCGCGCTGCCGACGCTCGCGATGGTGGTGACCGCGATCGTGCTCGGCGGGTTCACGTCGCTGCGCGGATGGTCGGAGTGGACCATCAAGGGCTTGAACCTGAAGTTCCCGCTCACGGCGTCGGTGATCTGCTTCGCGCTCTCGGCGTTCGTGGTCACGACGATTTCGCAGGAGTTCTATCGCGGCACGCGCGTGCGCCAGTCGCACACCAAGCTCGACTTCTTCACGTCGCTGATTGGCCTGGTGGCGCGCGGCAAGCGGCGCTACGGCGGCTACATCGTGCACGTCGCCATCGTGCTCATGTTCGTCGGCTTCGCCGGCGACGCCTACAAGACCGAGAAGGATTTCATTTTCGACAAGGGGCAGCAGGTTCAGCTCGGCGCCACGAAGTACGCGCTCCGCTACACCGGCGTGAGCACGACGACGGCACCCGACAAGGATTCGCTGATCGCCAATATCGAGGTCACGCGCGACGGCAAGCCGTACGCGACGATGCATCCGGCGAAGTGGTCGTTCCGCCGTCATGAAGATGAGCCGCCCACGAGCTACGTCGACATTCACAAGACGCTCGCCGAGGACCTGTACCTCGTCCTCAACGGCTACGATTCGAAGTCGCAGAGCGTGAGCATCAAGGCGGTAGTCAATCCACTCGTGGATTGGATCTGGCTCGGCTTTCTGCTGCTGATCTTCGGCACCGTGATCGCGTTCCTGCCCGATCGCGCCTATGCGCTCGCCAGCGCCGCTGCCAAGTCGGACAAGACGAAGGGCGCAGCGGCGACGATTGCGCTGCTCTTCATGATCGCTGCGTCGTCGACGGTACGCGCGCAAACGATGGAGCGCGCCGTCGGCGATCTGCACATGCCGCGCAGCGATCATGAGCGCGTGCTCATGGGCAAGCTCAAGTGCATGTGCGGCTGCCCGCACGGGCTGCAGGAGTGTGGCGACGAGTGCGGGTACGCGCCGGAGCGACGGCTCGAGGTCCAGCGGATGCTCGACGCCGGCAAGAGCGATCAGGAGATCCTGTCGTTCGAGCTCGCCAAGTACGGCGAAGAGGTCATGCGCATTCCGCTCGACACCGGCTATCGCCGCATGGTGTGGGTGATTCCGGTGGCGGCGCTGTTCGCCGCGGCTGGCGTGCTGGTGACCATCGCGCGGCGCACCAAGGCGCGCGCGGCGAATGCGCCCAAGACGGCGCCCACCGTCGGCCCCGACGACGAGTATCAATCGCGCCTCGACGATGAGCTGGATGAGCTCGACTAGCTGGCGGCGCTTCATCTATCCCGCGGTCGTGCTCGCCGTCGCCGCCGCCGTCGGTGCTGTTGCGACGTGGTCGGGCGGGCGCGAGTCGGTGCCGTTTCTGGTGATGGCGACCCTCGCGCTCGGCTGGATCGTCTGGCTCTTGTTCGGCGCGGCGCGCGCGCTCGTCAAAGAGGCGCCCGTCGTCGAGACCGGCGTGGTGGCGACGGGCGGGCGGCGCAAGGAGCTCGAGCGCGAGAAGGCGGCGCTCTTG
>DASXOU010000926.1:0-3903 GCA_036494045.1 Polyangia bacterium
AGCAGGTTTGGGAGCGTCGATGGAGCGAGACGAAAAAAACGATCACTGAGACGCTTGCGAAGTTCGACTACAAGGGCAAGAAGATCGAGTTTACCGGGAGCGCCGCGACTGGTTGGAAGGGCGTTCACAAGGGACGCGTCAGGTTCGACGCCGCCGACTTTGATGTGGACTCGTTCACGATTCATCGCGAGGACTTTCTCGCTGCCCAAAAGGCCCAGGCGAACATCATCGGTGGTAAAGTCTTCCCCAACGATCGTGCCGCACCGCGCGCGCTCCGTGACAAGTCTCGAGAGATCGCGACCGCTCTCACCGCTGCGCTCCCCAACGTCGATCGTGTCGCCGATTCGTCGTTGGCATTGAAGGGAGCGTAACGATGTCAGACGATACGACGGCGATGCGTCACACGCTCCGCTTCTCGCTGCGTCGCGATGCGGACGACCTGACTCTCGACGAAATTCGCCAACGCGTCGAACGCGCCATGGGTTGCTCTCTCTCTCCCGGAGGTGAGCGGTACAACATGTTCCTCTTCCAAGGCTCGATTCTCGGAATGGAGATCCTACTCGGAGAGTGGCATGGGATTGAGGATCGGCGGACGTTCCAGCTGCATGGCGGCACCCCGGCACCAATGGACGGCGGGAGCGAGGACTACTCGGTTACGAGCATAGACGAAGTGGTCATCGACCTACTGGCCGTTCGCGATGCGGGCGCATGGCGAGTGCCTTCAGACGAAGAGGTGATCGCGGAGTCCGAGTATGGCGCTCGTCGCGAGCAGGAGGAGATGGCGCAGGCCGCTGCAGATCACGAAGATTCCGACCGCAACGAGTAGGTGGACGCGAACGTCCCGCCATGTTCACAGGGGCCTGACGAGAAACTTCAGGGTTGGATAGTGAGTGTCTCTCTGCCACTACACGATGTACGTTGTACGCGAGCATTCTCGCGGAGACTGCTCGACGACGCGATCAGTCGAGAGAATGTGAGCGTTCAGGGAGATCGCTCGTCCGAGGGCGATTTTGAGGGCACGTGTCTGAACGGACGCGTCGGATGCAGCCTGAGCCACGGGCGAGTACGCCGATCCGTCGCTGGAGCTGTTGAGCATTCTCCTCGACAACCGCGCGTTCGAACGAGTGCTGGGCGGCGGCGACATCAAGTATTTCGAGCGCGCCAAGCTGACGTTCGAGCAGCTAAACGAGTCGTCGACGTGAAAGTTCGCGCAGTATGAACGAGTAGCCTCCGCAGTTGTACGATCGTCTTCGCGCGCACTTCGACTGAGACTCCTGCAATCTGTCGACGAGGCAGGAGACTGCGATGGGCGTTCGCGCCCCCTTCGATCGCTGATAATGTCGGGGCATGGCTGACGCGGAGCTGCCGGCGAACGACGCAGCAATCGAAGCGCTGTTGCGGGATCGACGCTTTGGTCCGCCTGACCCGAACGAGATGTCGCCATGGGACTTCGCGCTCCATTGGCCGGATTCGGCGCTGCGGGCGCGCGTCTGGCCGATCATTTCGCGCTTGCTCACCGACGATGACGAGCTCGTCCGCGCGCGCGCCGCCGAGTTCGTGCGGTTGTGGCGCGACGGAGCAGACTTGACCACCGAGCGGCTCATCAGTGTGGGCGAGACGTACGGCGAGCTCTACGGAGATCAGCGGCCGGAGGGTATTACGCTTCGCTGCGAGCTGGCGAGTGCGCTCGCCGAGCGTGCCGTGTCCCGAGAGCAGCGACGGATCGCGCGAGTCCTCGAGTACCTCGGGAGCAGCGGGCCGGTCGGCGGCGGCGCTGCGAGCGTCCTCGGCGAGTTTGCGCCCGACTTCGTGATCGCCCAGGTCGCTGCGTGGGGCGACGATGCCATCGAGTCGCTCGAGCCAGCCGCGCGAAGCCTGGCCGCCTATCGACGCGACGAGATCGTACCGTTCTTGACCGCCGCACGCGGATTGAGTCGCGAGAATCGAGAGCGTCTCGTCGCGGTCGTCGACGGTGCCGTCAAGAGAGACGACGGCAAAGCCGCCGCGATCGCGAAAGTGGAAGGGCTTCCCGCGCCAACGAAGCCAGCGCCGTCGACGGCGGAGTGCCGACGGGCGATCGGGCTTTGAGGCATCTTTGTGCAGCCGCTCGTCGCTGAGGATTTCGTCACCATGGCGAAAGTGGCGCCGGAGATCCACGCTAGCGGTGGCCGTAATGCTGACCGTAGGACGCGGGCGTGAGTGACGGGGAGATCGAGCGGCGGCTTGGGGAGGCGCGCGCGGTCGGCGATGAGGGGGAGCGCGGGGCGCGGTTGTTCGTGATCGCGAGCGAGTTGGTGGAGCGGGGGGACGCGCGCGGACGCGAGATTCTCGAGGAGGCGGCGGGGGTGGGAAGCTCGCATGCGGCGCTGGAGCTTGGGCTGCTCATGATGCGCAGGGACGAGGCGCAGGCGGGGGTAGCGTGGATTGCGCGCGCGGCGGAGGCGGGGCTGGCGGCTGCGGCGGTGATGCTCGGCGGCGCGTTGCTCACCGTCGAGGAGCGCGCGAGCGAGGGCGTGGGCTGGCTGCGCAAGGCGGCGGCGGCGCAGGAGTGGAGCGCGTTCTGGCTGCTCGGCGTGGCGCATTTGCGCGGGCTCGGCGTGGCGCGTGACGCGGCGCAAGCGCGCATGTTGTTGCAGGCCGCGGCGCAGCATGAAGTCGTCGAGGCGCAGCTCGAGCTGGCGACGATGTACGCCGGAGGCGTGGGCGGCGCGCGTGACGACGCCGCGGCGGCGAGCTGGGAGCGGCGCGCGGCCGACGCCGGGCATGCGGTCGGCTGCTTGCGCGTGGGCGAGCGCCTCCTGGCGCAGGCGGGCGGCGCCGCGCGCGCAGTGCCGTGGCTCGAGCGCGCGGCGGGCGGCGGCAGCGTCGAGGCCGCCATGCGGCTGGCGCAGCTCTACAGCGACGGGCGGGAGCTATCGCGTGACGAGATCGCCGCGGCGCGCTGGCGCGCACGCGCCGAGGAGCTGTCGGGCAAACGCTAGACCGCTTTCGGGTCGAAGCGAGTGTAGCGAGAAGCGGATAGCGATTCGAGACAGCGACGAGGCCGCCCAAGATCGGCCATCGGCGCGCTTCGCAGCAGATCGATTCAACCCGAGAGTGGTCTAGGCGAGGGCGCGGTCGGCGGCGGCGGCGGCGCGTTTCCAGGCGCGTAGCGCCGTGCGGTGGAGCGGGGAGACCGCGCCGCGCGGGTGGATGAAGTCGAGGATGCGCGGGCCGTAGCCGTCGGCGGGGTTGAGCAGGCCGCGGATCGAGTCGCGGCGGCGGGTGCCGTCGCCGCGCGGGGCGTCGGCGAGCATGTCGCGCGTGACCTCGTTCTGCAGCTTGATGGTGTACTCGGCCATCTTGCGCGGGTCGATGCCGAGGTTGCGGAAGTGATCGTGCATGTTGATTCCCGCCGACATCAGCATCGCGATCGAGCGCAGCTGGAAGGCGACGACGCCGGCGGTCTCGACGGTGGATAGCTTGCGCAACAGGCGCGGCAGGTACATGACGCCGAGGCCGACGTGGCGCGCTTCGTCCTTCTCGTAATAGGGCAGGAGATCGGCGAGCACCGGCTCGATGCGCACGTCGACGAGCGCGTGAAAGATCGAGATCGCGTTCGACTCCGTCAAGAGCTGCATGCCGATGAGCTTGTGGACCAGGGAAGGCGTGTCGAGGATCGACAAGAGGAGCCGCCGGCCGATGCCGCCGAGACGCGGAACCGGCTCGCCGAGCGCGCGCAGATAGTCGCGCAGCACGTAGAAGTGGCGCGCCTCGTCGTGCGCCTGCGAGGTCGCCGCCATCTTGGCCTCGACGTCGTCGATGCGCTCGGCGAGATCGGCGGAGATGGCCCACGCGGCGAGCTCGCCCCAGAGCAGGATCGACAGCACTTTGAGCGCAGACTCCTTCTTGTCGGCGGGGAGC
>DASXOU010000927.1:0-23663 GCA_036494045.1 Polyangia bacterium
CCTAACGCGCCCTCTGCCACACGACCGCGGCCATTGCCACCAGCGCCACCGAGACCGCGAAGTAGAACCCGGGGCGCGGCCGCCCGCGCCGCGCGTGCCGCCGATCGAGCTCCATCGCACGCAACAGATCGCGATCGTGCTGCAGATGGCCATTGAGCGGCGCCAAGAAATAGGCGCGCAGCAGGATCACCCACAAAAGACCCACGCCGACGGTGATGAAGGCCTGCGCCCGCGCCGCCTGCGCGCCGAACGACGCCTCCAGCGACGCCGCGAACGAGGGCGACAGATCGACCGCAGCGACGAGCAGCAGCGGAAACCCGAGCGCGATCGCGCCGAGCCCGCGATAGACGCGCAGCCGCCGCCGCCAGCGCGACGGCACCGGATCCTGATGCAGCCGCCGCGTCGTCGGCGCGCTGCCGTCGCCGGCACGCTCCGCCAGCACCTCCGCGCGCGCCACCGCGACGAGATACGCTACCAGCGACGCCGCGGCGAGGAGCGACGCCGCCGCCGGCACCACGCGCGCCGGCAGGTCCGCCGCCGCCAGCGCCGCCGGCGCGACCACGAGCAGCGGAAACAGCGCCAGCAGCACCCACGTGCGCGCGCGCTCGACCCAGATCCCGGCGGCCAGCGCCCCGAGCGGCACGAGCGACGCCAGCACCAGGCCCGCCGTCGACGAAGCCGCGAGCGCGCGCGCGTGCGCCGCGATGGCGAGCGGCAGCGCCACCGCCACCACCCACAGGTTCACCCCGAGCGCGACAACGAGCGCCATCCGCACGAACTGTATCACTTTCGGCTTGGGGCCAAGCGCATTCGGCACTAGATTACCCGCCGCATGTCCGCCCAGCCGTTCGTCATCGCCATCGACGGTCCCGCCGGCGCCGGCAAGTCGACGGCGGCGCGCGCGCTGGCGCGGCGGCTCGGCTTCTTTCTCCTCGACACCGGCGCCATCTATCGCACCGTCGCGCTGGCGGCGTCGCGCGCGGGCGTCGCGTTCTCCGACGCCGAGCCGCTCGGCCACATCGCCGAGGCGCTGGCCATCCGCTTCGACGAAGCCGGCCGCGTCTTTCTCGGCGACGAGGAGATCTCGACGCTCATCCGCACCCCCGAGATGTCGCAGGGCGCCTCGACCGTGTCGGCGCATCCGATCGTGCGGCAGGCGCTGCTCGGCCTCCAGCGCAAGCTGGCGGCGCGCGGCCGCTGCGTCGTCGAGGGGCGCGACATCGGCACCGTCGTTCTTCCGTGGGCGCCGCTCAAGATCTTCCTCACCGCCTCGCCCGATGTGCGCGCGCGCCGTCGCTACGACGAGCTCGTCGCCAAGGGACAGACGGTCGATCTCGCCGCCACGCTGCAGGAAATTCTCATCCGTGACGAGCGCGACTCGAACCGCGCCGCCGCTCCGCTCAAGCAGGCGGACGACGCTGTGCTCCTCGACACCAGCGCGCTCGATGAGGCCGCGGTCGTCGACCGCATGGAGGCCCTGGCGCGGGCTCGCTTTGGCGCCGAATTGCCTTGACGCCTGCGACTTTGGGGACTAACTTCCGCAAACCTTTTGGGCCAGTGCGTCTAAAGGGAATACGCCTGCGCGGGTCGCCGGCTTGATCGAAAAGGGAGCATCGCATTCGAATGGTTGAACATCACAACGAGCCCTCGGGCGGCGAAGAGTCCTTTGCCGCAATGTTCGAGGAGAGCCTCAAGCGCGAAGAGATCAAAGAAGGCGCCATCGTCCACGGCCGCGTCATCCAGCTCAACAAGGATCACGTCGTCATCGACATCGGCTACAAGTCCGAAGGCCAGGTGCCGATCGAGGAGTTCACCGGCGCCGACGGCAACGTCACGGTCAAGGAAGGCGATCAGGTCGAAGTCTTCCTCGAGAGCCGCGAGAACGATCTCGGCCTGTGCGTCCTGTCGAAGGAGAAGGCCGACCGTCTCAAGGTGTGGGACGAGATCTCCGAAGCGTGCGAGCGCGACGAGCTCATCGAGGGCGTGATTTCGCAGCGCGTCAAGGGCGGCCTGTCGGTCACCATCCGCGGCGGCGTCAAGGCGTTCCTTCCCGGCTCGCAGGTCGATCTCCGTCCGGTGCGCAATCTCGACGCGTTCATCGGCAAGAACTTCAAGTTCAAGGTCATCAAGTTCAACAAGAAGCGCGGCAACATCGTGCTCTCGCGCCGCGTGCTCCTCGAAAAAGAGCGCGCCGAGCTCAAGGATCAGACGCTCGAGAAGCTCAAAGAGGGTCAGATCATCGAGGGCATCGTCAAGAACCTCACCGAGTACGGTGCGTTCATCGACCTCGGCGGCATCGACGGGCTTCTACACATCACCGACATGAGCTGGGGCCGCGTGAATCATCCGAGCGAGCTCTTCCAGGTCGGCGATCACGTCCGCGTCAAGGTGCTCAAGTTCAACTCCGAGACGGAGCGCGTGTCGCTCGGTCTCAAGCAGATCACCGAAGACCCGTGGAAGTCGGCGTCCGAGCGCTACACGCCGGGCACCGTCGTCAAGGGCAAGGTCGTCTCGCTCAAGGACTACGGCGCGTTCATCGAGCTCGAGCAGGGCATCGAGGGGCTCGTCCACGTCTCGGAGATGTCGTGGACCCGTCGGGTCAAGCACCCGTCGAAGATGGTCGCCGTCGGCGACGTCGTCGAGGCGGTCGTGCTCGACATCGACCCGTCGCAGAACCGCATCTCGCTCGGCATGAAGCAGCTCGAGCCGAACCCGTACGAGTCGCTCGTGCAGAAGTACCCGCCGGGCACCGTCGTGCGCGGCAAGGTGCGCAACATCGCCGACTTCGGCATCTTCGTGGAAATCGAAGAGGGCATCGACGGCCTGGTGCACATCAGCGACATGAGCTGGACCCAGCGCGTGAAGCACCCGTCGGAGCTCTATCAGAAGGGCGACGAGGTCGAGGCGGCGGTGCTCAACATCGACACCACCGAGGGCGACAAGCCGAAGATCTCGCTCGGCATCAAGCAGCTCATCGGCGACCCGTGGGACCGCATTCCGTTCGACTATCCGGTCGGCAAGGTGGTCACCGCCAAGGTGCAGAAGGTGCTCGACTTCGGCGCGTTCGTCGAGCTCGAGAAGGGCATCGAGGGGCTCATCCACGTCTCGGAGATCTCGGATGAGCGCGTCGAGGATCCCAGGAGCGTGCTCAAGGCCGGCCAGGAAGTGAAGGCCGAGATCATCTCGATCGATCAGGCCGAGCGCAAGATCGGCCTGTCGATGAAGGCGGCCAATCGCTCGGCGGAGCTCGCCGAGGCGCAGGGCTACTCGGGCTCGGCGCCGGGCGCGACGCTCGGCGACGTCTTCCGCAACAAGCTCAAGGGCCTGCAGAAGACCGACGGCGAGTAGCTCCTCGTGGCCTAAACAGTGGAGAAGCGATCCGCACTCTACGCGCTGTTGGTGTTCGGATCGCTGCTCGCACTCTGCTTCGTCTTCCTCTACTTCATCTTCTCCGCGCTCGAGCAAAAGGGTGAGCAGGGCTGGGGCCTCGGCCACGGCCCGCAAATCGGCGTCGTCGAGCTGACCGGCACCATCAGCGACAGCAAAGACGTCATCGCGCAGCTGCACGAGCTGCGCAACGACAGCTCGGTCAAAGCGATCGTCCTGCGCATCGACTCGCCGGGCGGCGCAGTGGCGCCGTCGCAAGAGATGTATCGCGCGGTGATGCGCGCCAAGAAGGACAAGAAGGTCGTCTGCTCGATGGGCACCGTGGCGGCGTCGGGCGGATATTACGTGGCGTCGGCGTGCGACAAGATCTACGCGTCGGCCGGGACGATCACCGGATCGATCGGCGTCATCTCGGAGTTCCCGCACGTCAATCAGCTCATGACGCTGGCGAAGATCGACGTCGACACCATCAAGTCGGCGGCGATGAAGGACGCCGGCTCGCCGCTGCGCCCGATGACCGACGGCGAGCGCAAGTTCTTCCAAGGCTTCGTCGACGGCGTCTACGAGCAGTTCCTCGACGACGTGGCGGCGGCGCGCAAGATCCCGAAGGAGACCCTGCGGCCGCTGGCCGACGGGCGCATCCTGACGGGGAAGCAGGCGCTCGAGCATCATCTCATCGACGAGCTCGGCAACTTCGAGGACGCGCTCGACGGCGCGGCCAAGCTGGCGGGCGCCAGCGGCGAGCCGGTGCCGCTGTTTCAGAAGAAGCCGCGCAGCTCGCTCATCGGCGAGGCGCTGCGCGGCGCGGTGCAGGGAATGTTCGACGGCGCGGCGCCGCGCGGCAGCATCGAAGTGCGCGACCCGCGGCTATGACGGAGCCGGCGACGGCGCCGCGGTCGGCGCTGATCTTGTGGCTGCGGCGATTCGCGCGGCTGTGGGGCTTCGGGCTCTTCATCATCATCGTGCTCGTGGTGTTTCGCGCGGTGGTACTGCCGTTCGTGCTCGGCGTCGCCGTCGCCTACGTGCTGGCGCCGGTCGTCGCCGGGCTGTCGGCGGGGCCGGTCGGGCGCTCGTGGCGGATGCCGCGCTGGCTCGCCATCGTCGTCGTGTACCTCGGCATCCTGACCGCGTTCGGCGTCTTCTTCACGCTGTTTCTGCCGCGGCTGTCGAGCGAGACGGCGCGGCTGTTCCGCGAGGCGCCGAACTTCCTCGCGCGCGTCAAGCGGCAGTACGTGCCGCGCGTCGACGCCTGGCTCGACGCCAACTTTCCGCGCGAGGAAGATCCGTCGGCGGCGCCGCCCGACGAGCTGGTCGAGCCGCGCCCCGAGCGCAAGATCCGCGTCACCGAGGTCAAGCCCGGGCAATACGAGATCTCGCTCGAGGGGCTGCAGCTCGAGGTCGATCCGACCGGCCGCGGGCGCTACGTCGTCGGGCCGCGCTCGGACGCCGACGAGAAGCGCACGCGCCTGACCGAGATGCTGACGCAGGCGGCGCGCGCCGGCGAGAACGAGCTGCGCGGGATCATCGCCTACGGGCAGCGCTTCCTCGGCGTGGTCATCAAAGGCTTCGCCTGGTTCATCCTCACCTTCATGGTCGCGGCGTATCTTCTGATCGACGTCGAGCGTGTGATGGCGTTCTTGCGCTCGCTCGTGCCGGCGCAGCATCGCCACACGCTCGACGAGCTCTTGCGCGAAATTGACCGCGGCCTCAGCGGCATCATCCGCGGCCAGCTCATCATCTGCGTGGTCAACGCGCTCCTCACCACCGTCGGGCTGCTCCTGTTCCGCGTCAAATACGCGGTGCTCCTCGGCATGCTCGCCGGCACCTTCAGCTTCATTCCGGTCTTCGGATCGATCCTGTCGTCGGTGCCGATCGTGGCGGTCGCGCTCGCCTCGGGCCCGCAGGGCTTCTCGCTGTCGACGGGGCTCGGCATGCTCGGCTGGATCGTCGGGATCCACCTGCTCGAGGCGAACTTTCTGAACCCGAAGATCATCGGCAGCGCCGCCAAGATGCATCCCGTGGTCGTGGTCTTCGCGCTGCTCGTCGGCGAAGAGACCGGCGGGCTCATCGGCGCGCTGCTGGCGGTGCCGATCGCCTCGATCGTGCAGGCTATCTTTTTGTACTTCCGGCGGCGTCAGGCGCTGGCGGCAGATCCGCCGACACCGACTTCCGCGTGACCGTGTCGTAGACCGACACCGACGTGGCGCCGGCCGGCAGCGGCACCTTCACGAACACGGTCGCCTTGACGTGCTCGCGAAATTTCTGCCCGAGTTTTTTCGCATCCTCGGTTACATCGTCCGGCGACTCGGCGGCCGCCATCAGCGGAAAGTCGAAGCGCACGAAGTCGAGCGGCTTGCCTTCGCCGGCGGCGGCACGCGCTTCGAAACGCCCGCGCCAACGGCGCATTCGCTCGGGCGACGGCAGCGGCTGGCGCTCGACCTTCAAGATCGCCATCGTGCCGTGATCCCATCGGACGACGAGGCGCGCCATTTCATTCACCAGCGCAGTTTCGTCGCGCGGAAGCGCCGTGCTGGGTGTCAAAGCCAGTGTGATTAAAAGCGCAATCATCGCCGTCATACTAACGCGTGACGTTGGCAATGGGTTGCTCGGGTGCTAGAACTGTGGACGTGACCAGCTGTCCACGTTGCCGCCGCTCGTTCGAGGACGGCGTACGGTTCTGCCCTGTGGACGGGGCGCTGGTGACCCAGGCGGTTCACGATCCGAACCTCGATCGCGTGCTCATGGGGCAGTTCGAGCTGCGCGAGATCGCCGGCCGCGGCGCGATGGGCACGGTCTATCGCGCGTATCAGCGCACGATGGATCGCATCGTCGCAGTGAAGATCTTGCGCAGCGAGATCGTCAAGGAGCCGGGCGTGCTTCGTCGCTTCTTGCGCGAGGCGCGGGCGGCGGCGCGGTTGCAGCATCCGAACATCGTCACCGTGCACATGGTCGGCGAGACCGAGGACGGCGTGCCGTACCTCGTCATGGAGCACATCGACGGCGTGTCGCTGGAGGCGATCTGCGAGGCGCAGGGGCCGCAGCCGCTCGGGCGCGTGATCAGCTTTGGGCGGCAGATCGCGGCCGCGCTGTCGGAGGCGCACTCGCTCGGCATCGTGCATCGCGATCTGAAGCCGGCGAACATCCTCATCACCGATCGCTCGCGCACGCCCGATCTCGTCAAGGTGCTCGACTTCGGCATCGCCAAGCTCATCAACACCGAGGCCGATCAGTCGATGATGACGGCCGACGGGACGATCTTCGGAACGCCGCACTACATCGCGCCCGAGCAGGCGTCGGGCGGCGACCTCGATCATCGCGCCGACATCTACTCGCTCGGCTGCATCTTGTTCCGGCTGGCGACGGGCGTGCTGCCGTTCGAGGGCACGCAGTCGATGCAGGTGGTGCTCAAGCATTTGCGCGAAGAGCCGCCGCGGCCGCGATCGATCGACGCGTCGATTCCGCAGGGGCTCGAGGATCTGATCCTGGCGTGCTTGCAGAAGTCGCGCAGTCGGCGGCCCGACGACGCCGAGCAGGTGATCGCGTCGCTCGATCGCATCGAGGCCGAGGCGCGGACGCCGAAGAGCCAGCGGATGGCGCCGGTGCACGTGACGCGGCCGTCGCCGCCGAACGCGGCGTCGTCGCCGGCGTGGACCGTGGCGACGCCGAGCCCGACGCCGCCGGGCGGACAGCGCGCGTCGGGGCCGATCACGCCGACGAGCGGGCACTCGAAGCTGTCGTCGACGGGCAAGATCGCGGCGATGCGCGGGCAGAGCCCGTGGGCCAACCGCGCGGTGTGGATCGGCGTGTTCGTGGCCGCGACCATCGGCGCGTCGGTGGGCGTGCTGGCGGCGCTGACGCACAATTCGGCGGAGGACTCGGTGCCGCCGGCGCCGGATCATCCGGCGATGGCGCGCATGGCGGCGCCGACGAGTACGCCGCTGCCGGGCGCGACGCCGATCGCGACGACGGCGGGCACGACGGCGGTGGTAACGGCGCCGGGCGTGAGGTCGACGCCGTCGGTGGCGCCGGCGGTGACGCCGATCGCGACCTCGATCGTGCCGGCGCCGGCGAAGACGGTGGCGCGCGTGGAGTCGCCGAATCCGGTGCGCCGCCGGCCGCGGCAGCACGACGGCGACGACCTGCCGATGACGGTGGTGCCGCCCGATCCGCCGCAGCAGAAGATCGTGGCGCACTCGCTGCCGCCGACGAGCTCGGCGCCGAAGGTGATCTCGCAGCCGGTGGTGACGAATTCGCCGCCGGTGGTGACGCGCGCGGCGCCGTCCGCGCCGCCGCCGGCGACGACCACGCCGGCGCCGTCGACGACAACGCGCGACGAAGAGCCGCCGCCCGCGCCGCCGCCGCCGGTGAACGACCCGACGACGCTGCCGCCGCCGGCCGCAAATTAGCCGCGCGGTCTAGCGCCGCTAAACCGTGCGCGAGCCGCCCAAGCGCGAGGCGGCGCGAGCACCGCAGCGCAGCGTACGCTTCGGTACGCGAGCGGCGGAGCGCAGCGCCAACGAAGCGATTGGGCGGCGCAGCAGGTTTAGCTGCCGCGGAAGACTGGTTTGCGGCGCTCGAGGAACGCGTGGACGCCTTCGTAGGCGTCGGCGGTGTGCGAGCAGATCGCTTGCGCCTCGGCTTCCCACTCGAGCATCGGCAATAGCTCCGCCTCGAGCGCGCGATGGAGGCCGCGCTTGGTGAACGCCTGCGCCACCGGCGGCCCGTCGGCGAGGCGGCGCGCGTAGTCGTAGGTCTCGTCGGCGAGCCGGTCGCCGTCGACGACGCGGGTGACGAGGCCGATCGCTTCGGCGCGCGCGGCGTCGATGGGCTCGGCGCGCATCAAGAGATCCATCGCGCGCGTCGGGCCGATCACGCGCGGCAAGAGCCACAGGATGCCGAAATCGCCGGTGAGCCCGACGCGATGGAACGCGGCGCCGAGGCGCGCGCGCGACGAGGCGATCCGCAGATCGCACGCCAGCGCCAGTGACAGGCCGGCGCCGACGCAAGCGCCGTCGATCATCGCGATCACCGGCTTGGCCAGCGCGCGCAGCTTGGGCACGATCTGCGCGAGCACGACCAGGTTCGCTGCGCGCACGTCGCGCGGCTGGGCGAGGCGCTCGGGCATGGTCTTCAAGTCGCCGCCCGCGGAGAACGTGCCGCCGGCGCCGGTGATGACGACGACGCGCACGTCGGCGTCGTGGTCGGCGTCGTCGATGCGCGAGGCGAGCGCGCGCCATTCGTCGGGGCCGAGCGCGTTCTTGACGTCGGGGCGATCGATCGTGATGGTCGCGATGCGCTCGGCGACTTCGTAACGCACGTGGGTCTGCGCCTCGTCGCTCATCGTAGATCCTCCGAATACGCTTGCAGCTCGACGCCGGCGCGCACGACCAGCACCGCCGCTTCGGCGACGGCGTCGGTGACTCCGGAAAAGCCGAGGCGCAGCTCGCGCTCCTGGCCGGCGCCGAGCCGATCGGCGGGCGGATCGATCGCCGGCGCCGCGCCCAGGCCCGCGAGGCGCGCGCCGGCGAGCGCGAGCGGCGCCTCTTCGCCGCGCGTGTTGGTCACGCGCAGGTGCACGGTCAGCGTCGCCGCCGGCTCGTCGCGCTCGGCGGCGATGACGACGTAGCGAAAGCCGCCGTCGTCGACGGGCAGGTTGGGCGGCGTCGCGCGCTGATAGCGAACCAGCGCCGCGGCGCGCTCATCGTTGTGCGCGCGCGCGGCATAGGCGTCGACCGCGGCCTGGCGCTCGCACAGCGCGGGGTAGGGCAGCGCGCCCTCGCGTGGCGGATCGCGCCAGCCGCCGAGCGCGCCGTTCTGCCGGATGACGGCGAGGCGCGCCCCGGCGTGGTCGGGCGAGACGAGCGCGCCGAGCCGCGCCACCGCCCAGCCGGACGCGCCCGGCGCGAACGGCGGATGCGTGCGCAGGAACGCTTGCAGCGATCCGGCCACGCGCGGCGGCAATGCGCCCGTCGCCAGAAGATAGTGTCCGACGGCGAGCGTCTCCTTGGTCAGCGCCTGCTTCTCGACGCGCTCGCGCGCCATCGGCGGCAGCACCGGCTCGCGCGCGCCGGCCGGCGTCGCGCACACGGCGCCGTCGACGGCCGACAAGATCGCCAGATAGTCCTCGCTCTGCACGCCGCGCCACGCGGCCTCGGCTTGCGGCAGCGCCTCGAGCTCGGCGACCATGCGCAGCTTGTCCGCCTCCGACGGCCCGCCGCCGGCATCGACGGCGACGACCACGCGCGCGCCGCCGTCCTCGACGACGAGCGGCGGGGTCACCGTCGTCGTCTCGGCCGCGAGATAGCGCCACGCCAGGATGCCGCCGATCGCCAGCACGCCACCGACGGCCACGAGCGGCACGAGCGAGCCCGATCGCCGCCGCGACGGCGTCGCGCCCGCCGCCGCCTTGGCCGGCTTGGTCTTGGCGTACGCTTCGCTATCCGACTTGGGCGCCACCGACGTCGCCTGCCGGCTCTCGTCGAGCGCGGCGGCGCGCGCCTCGGCCGGCTCACGCGGCACCACTTCGGCGACGAACGCGCCGACATCCTCGCGCGTCAACGTCGGCGCCGCCTGCGCCAGCCACGCCGACAGCTCGCGCGCCAGATCCGCCGCCCGCGGATAGCGCGCGTCGCGCCCGCGCTCGAGCGCCTTGAGCACGATGCGATCGATCTCCGGCGGCACCACGCGCCCGCGCCGCGACGGCGGATCGACCTTGGCGCCCTTGATCTGCTCGGAGACCGCGCCCGGGTTGTCGCCGTTCCACAGCGCCGAACCGACCAGCAGCTCCCAGAAGATCGTCCCGAGCGCGAACAGATCCGATCGCCCGTCGAGCGGCTCGCCGTTGATCTGCTCGGGCGACATGTAGCGAATCTTCCCCATCACCGCGCCCGACTCGGTCTTGTGCAGCTTGCCGGTCGCCTTGGCGATGCCGAAATCGGCGATTTTCACTTCGCCCGCGTAGCTGACGAGTACGTTTTGCGGCGACACGTCGCGATGCACGATGCCGAGCGGCACGCCGTCGGAGCCGCGCTTGTCGTGCGCGTAGGCGAGGCCGCGCGCCGCCTCGGCGATGAGGTAGGCGACGATCGGCACCGGCATCGCCAGCCCGCGCCGCGAGGCCGCCTCGCGCAGCCGGCCGAGATCGACGCCGTCGACCAGCTCCATCGCCAGGTAGTAGGTGCCGTCGAGCTCGCCGAAGTCCGAGACCTGCACCACGTTGACGTGCGTCAGCGAGCTGGCGATGCGCGCCTCGTCGACGAACATGGCGACGAAGTCACGCGCGCCGTCGAAGACCGGCAGGATGCGCTTGACCGCGACCTCGCGCTCGAAGCCGGCCGCGCCCGAATAAACGGCGCGGAACACCTCGGCCATGCCGCCTTGCGCCAGGCGCTCGACGAGGAGGTACTTGCCGAAGGGGATCGGCTGCATTCGGGGGCTCGACTATAGCACTGTTAAATTTGTTCTTAAGCTGACTGTTGGCCGGCCAACGTCTCTGTAGAATAACTCCCCGCGAGGGGTGCGGTGCAATGCGTCGATCGGAAAAACTAATCTTGGTTCTGACAGTGATGACGGCCGCGGCCGGGTGCGACAAGCTCGACACCAACCGCACCGTCGATACCTATTCTAGCTTCGGCGAGATCGTCTATCGCGAGAGCTGCCAGCGCGTCGCCTATACCGGCCAGCTCGCGCAGAAAGCGGCGGGGCAGATCCAGACCGTCGACGTCTCGGGCGCGCTCGGCAACGCGGTCTGCGTGCAGCAAGCCGCGCCGCCGGCCAACGCGCCCGCCAAGCTGACCGCGATCGTGCCGCAGCGCTCCGAGCTGATCGCGACCGTCGACGCGATCACGCCGAAGGATTTTCTCGACACGCTCGAAGCGTTCCTCGAGCAGCTGTTGCCGCTGTCCGACGACGGCGCCATGGAAAAGGCGATCGCGTCGCTCGGCGATCTCCTGGGCACGATGTCGCAGGATCCGGACTTCGGTCCCGCGCTCTCGCGCCTCGCGGTCCGTGACGGCTATCGGCCGACCAAGACCGCCGCCGGGCTCGTGCACACCATCGTGAACTATCCGAACATCGACGACTTCATGGGCAAGACGCTGGCGATGATCGCGCCCGGCGGCAGCGCCGAAGGCGAGTGGAAGCAGCTCATGACCGCCGCGTCGATGGCGCTCACCACGGTGCAGCCCGTCGACAACCCGAACGATCCCGAGCGCACGCTGCGCCTGGCGCTCAACTTTCTGACCTCGACGCATCCCGATCTCGCCGACGGCACTGCGCGCCCGCTGGTCACGCGCGACTATCGCGGCCTGGCGCTGGCGACGACGGTCAACGGCAAGGTACAGCCGCCGTTCGTCGACATGGACGGCGACGGCCTCGCCGACGTCGACGCCATGGGCCACTTCGTCGACGCTACCGGCGCGACCATCGACGTCGCCTCGCCGTTCCCCGAGCTCGGCGCCAGCGACAGCGCGCCGCGCGACGCGCAAGGCCGCGCGCTCACCGCCGCCAACGCGACGTCGACGCTCTATCAGTACCTCAACCTCGACGGCACGGTCTTCGGCGGCCTGGCGCGCGAAGGTTTGAACCTCATGGATCCGAACAAGGACACCACGCTTGGCCTGGTGTGGGGCATGGGCGCGCTGCTCGGTCCGCGCGCGTCGAAGACGCAGCTCTACATGGACTCGGCGGGCGGCATGCTCGGCTCGCTCACGTACAACGGCTTCGACACGACGCAGTCGCCGGTGCTCGATCTGGCGCACGGGTTCGTGCAGCTCCTCGACGATCCCAACGCCGATCAGACCTTCTCGTCGGTCTCGACGCTGCTCAACAACTACGAGTCGTCGACCTCGCGCCTCGTCGGCGCCATGCTCGACGCCAGCGATCGCGGCAAGCAGCATCCCGAGGCGGTCGTGCCGGCACAGAGCGTCCTCTACGACGATCTCATGGTGATCCTGAACCGCGTGCTGGCGGTCCCCGGCCTCACCGAGGATCTCATGACCGCGCTGCAAGACAATCGTGTCAAAGATCTCGCGCCGATGATCGCGCGGCTCATGTCGGCGAAGAACCAGGTCGACTTCCTGCGCCAGTCGACCGCGTATCCGCTGGTCAACGGCGGCCACGATCTCGACGCCATCGCGCCGGTCGATCGCACCACGCCCGACGTCGACTACAACATGTCGCTCATGCAGCGCATCGCACACCTCATCCACGACGCCAACGGCACGCAGTTCTGCAACAAGCAAGACGCCCAGTTCTCGGTCTTGATCTCGTTCGGCCCCTACGACAAGTGCAAGCTGTTCGAGATCGACGATCTCGCGCTCTTCTACATCCTCAACATGTCGTCGGTGGGGTCGAACCCGGGCGCGTTCCCGGCCAGCGCGGAGGCGGGCGCCAACTTCTGCGATCACATCACCGACGGCACCGTCAAGACGCTGTCGGGTGACGCGCTCATCCAGTCGCAGACCGGGATCGACGGCTTCACCTGCCATCCGTCGCCGGCCGCGCTCAACCGCTCGCTCTTTCTGAAGCAGGCCGAGAAGTCGTCGTTCCTCGCCGGCACCACCGACGACGTCCTCTGCTCCGACGGTGACAAGTTCATCGACGCGCACGACAAGTCGATCTTCGCCTGGGAGACGACGATGGCGACCGCGCCGTCGGGCAACGTCAACGCGACCTTCTACACGGCGATCCAACCAATCGTCGACGCCTTCGCCAAGCACGACGAGTGCATCAAGCGCGATCCGACGACGATGGCGTGCACGCAGACGCAGAACGCGGCCAAGATCCTCGTCGATCTGTTCGCCATGCTGCACACGCACTGGGCGTCGCCGAACGCGAGCTACTTCGGCCACACCTATCAGTCGGCCGACCCGACCAAGCCGCGCTTCTCGTATCCCGACAACGTGGTGTCGTACGAGCCGCTCATGACCGAGGTGCTCGGGCAGGCGGATCTGATGCCCGCGATCCTGAACATCGCGCCGACGCTGAACACCATGACCATCGACGGCAAGGCGGGCAGCCCGTTGGCGCGGCCCTACGTCATCGGAAGCGCGCGCTACATCGTCGCCACCGGCGGCGCGCCCGGCATCGTCGACCGCGCGGGCATGACCACGACCACGCGCTCCGACGGCAGCGGCAACATCCCGCTGACTCCGTATTACCTCATGGCCGACGCGTTCGCGCACAAGCGCGCGGCGTTGGCGTCGGGCGATCCCAACATGGCCGCGTCGTGGAAGTCGGCAACCACGGCGCTCGTCGATCAGCTGATGACGGTGCAGAAGAACGCCAACGGCACCTATCAGTTCCAGAACCGCCGCTTCCGCGCGATCTCGCTCCTGCTCATCAACTTCCTGCGCAGCCGCATCGCCGCGCACGCGACGGCCGGCGATCTCGACACCTGGGCGCACCAGACGCTGACCGGCAACATCAGCGATCAGCTGAGCGGCCCCACGTTCGCGGCGCTCGCCGACTTCACCGCCAAGATCGAGAGCGACACCGACGCGCGCAACGATCTCTATGGATTGTTGCAATACCTCGTCGATGAGGCGGATAACGATCTCGTGTTCCAGACCGCGCTCACCACGCTCGCCGATCAGGTGCAGATGTTCCTCGACGATCCCGATCTCGTTCCCGTCGCGCGCATGATGGGCTCCGCGCTCGATCCGACGCGCGGCGCGGTCGACGCGCAGCTCACGCTCATCAAGCGCGCGCACGACCTCGACACCAACAAGGCGTTCTTGACCATCGCGCGCAACCTCTATCAGCAGGATCCGACGACCGGCGTCTATCCGGCATCGAACCTCGCCGACATCCTCAGCGAGCTCAATCGCGCGGCGCCGGGGTCGGGCGGCCCGCTGTCGGGCACGGACTATCAATCGATCCTCGGCGAGGTGCAGGGCTTCCTCATCGACGACCAACGTGGTTTCACCCGCTTTTTGAACATCGTCCAAGCTCGTGGCCCGCACTAGCCTCGTCGTCGCGGTTGTCGTCACAGTCCTGATTTCATCGACGGCCTGGGCGGGCGACATGTTCCTGCCGTTCCGCGGCGCGCGCGCGACCGGACGCGCCGGCGCGTTCACCGCCGGCGTCGACGACGCCAGCGCGCTCTACCAGAACCCGGCGGGCATGGCCGACATCGAGGGTTGGTCGTTCCTCGTCGACGGCGCGCTCGTTCTGCAGCAGGTCGGCTACGACCGCGTCGACTCGGGCGGCAATCCGCAGCCGCACGTGCAGGGATCGATGAACGTGCTGCCGTTGCCGACGCTGGCGCTGACCTATCAGCCGCCGCAGATCCGCGGGCGCTGGCTCACCGTCGGCGTCGGCGTCTGGGTGCCCTACCTCGGCGTCGACTCGTGGCCGCAGAACGGACCGCAGCGCTACAGCAACATCACGCTCAACGGCTCGCTCCTCGGCGTCGTCGAGCTCGCCGCGTCGTTCAAGATCCGCGACTGGTTCCGCATCGGCGTCGGCTTCGAGAACATGATCATCCACTTCAACAGCCGCGTCATGCTCTCGGCCTGCACCGAGCTCAACTGCGCGCCCGAAGATCCCGGCTTCGACTCGCTCACGCAGGTCGACACCAACTCGGCGTTCACGCCGTCGGGCGTCATCGGCGCCATCTTCGCGTTCCAGAAGTTTCGCGCCGGGCTCAACCTGCAGCTGCCGTTCTTCGTGCGCTCGTCGGGCACGGTGGCGACGCGGCTGCCGACCGATCCGTTCTTCGCCAACTCCGAAGTCAAAGGCAACAGCATCAGCGTCGACTTCAACCTGCCGCTGACGCTGCGCGGAGGCGTCGAGTACCGCATCTCACCGCGGCTGCGCGTGGAGCTCGATCTCGACTACGAGGCGTGGTCGATGCAGCAGAGCTTCAAGATCATCCCGCGCGGCGTCTACATCTCCGGCGTCCCCGGCATCGGCAACTACTATCTCAACGCCATGACGCTGGTGCGCGGGCTCAACGACACCTTCGCCGTGCATCTCGGCGGCGAGGCCGATGTCATCAAGAAGCGCATCGGCGGCATGGTGCTGCGCGCCGGCTGGGCGCTCGAGACCAGCGCCACGCCCAACGAGACGGCGAGCGTGCTGACGCCCGACGCGCTCAAGAACATCATCACCGTCGGCGGCTCGCTGCTGCTCGGACCGGTGCGGCTCGATCTCGGCTACGCGCACGTCTTCTTCGCCGATCGCGACGTCACCAACAGCCGCTCGTTGCAGCTCAACCCGATCCAGCCGTCGCTCGCCGTTCCCGTCGGCAACGGTCGTTACACCGCGTCGGCGGACGTGCTCACCGCAGGGCTGGAAGCGCGCTTCTAGCGCCGTATAACCCCTGCATGCTCGATGTTGCCGCCGAG
This sequence comes from Polyangia bacterium, assembly GCA_036494045.1. Classification (GTDB taxonomy): domain Bacteria; phylum Myxococcota_A; class Polyangia; order Palsa-1104; family Palsa-1104; genus JAQBQH01. The sequence goes on from DASXOU010000927.1 coordinate 15,738, forward strand.
GAAGCGGCGGAAATCCTCGTTGTCGACGATGACCCCGACGTGCGCGCGTTCGTGCGCGCGGTGCTCGAGTCCGACGGCCACCGCGTCATCGAAGCCGACTCGGGGCCCGACGCGATCCAGCGCCTGCGCATCCGCCGGCCGGCGCTGGTGCTGCTCGACGTGATGATGCCGGCGATGGACGGCTTCGCCGCGGTACACGCGATCAAGCGCGAGCCGGGGCCGTTCGTGCCGGTGATCCTCTTGACCGCGCTCGACGATCCAGCGTCGCGCAAAAAGGGGATCGAAGCCGGCGCCGACGAGATCCTGCCCAAGCCGGTGCACCCGTTCGAGCTGCGCCTACGCTGCCGCGCGATGCTGCGCATCCACCAGCTCACCGAGGAGCTGCACGCCGCCAACCGGCGCCTGCGCGCGCTCGCGCGCACCGACGAGCTCACCGAGGTGCGCAACCGGCGCGGGCTGCGCTCGGCGCTGACGCGCGAGTTCCGCCGCGCCGAGCGTTACGGCGGCGCGCTCACGGTGCTGGTGTTCGACGTCGATCGCTTCAAGCAGGTCAACGACGATCACGGCCACGCCGTCGGCGACCGCGTGCTGCAAGCGGTGGCCGCCGCGCTCAAGCACGGGATCCGCGAGGTCGACGTCGTCGGTCGCGTCGGCGGCGAGGAGTTCGTGGTGCTCGCGCCCGAGACGCCGGTGCGCGACGCCGTGCTGCTCGCCGAGCGCTTGCGCCGCGCCGTCGCCGAGCGGGTCGTGACGACGCCACACGGCGCCGAGGTGCGCGTGACGGTGAGCTGCGGCGCGGCCACGCTGTCGGACGTGCACGCGCGCTCGCCCGAGGAGCTGCTCGGCTACGCCGACGCCGCGCTCTACGCCGCCAAGGGGCGCGGCCGCGATCGCACCGAGATCGCCGAGCCCGTGGTCGACGCCGAAGGCCACCTGCGCCCGCCGCCGGCGCCGATCACGCTCAAGATGCCCGCCGCTCCTTAGAGCGCGGTCTTTTCGACTTTGAGGTCGTGCGAGATCGACAGGATCGTGCGGTCGGCGACTTCGGTGAACTTCGCATCGGGCGGCGGGGGCTCGACGTCGGCGATCACGAGCACGCTGCGCAGATGCTCGTGGTCGACGCGCTTGTCGCGCGGCGCTGGCTCGCGGCACACCGCGCAGTCGTGCAGCGACGAGCGCTCCTGCAAGTAGACCGGCGCGCCGTGGCGCGTGGCCACGAGGATGCGCCCGTTGGTCAGCGCCAGCGCACACTCCATGCCGTCGGCCGCCGGCTTGCCCGCCGCCTTCTCCACGAGCGACAGCGCGCCGCGCACGGCGTCACGCACCTGCGCCGTCGACACGTTCATGTCGTCGAGCTTGCCGGCGTCGTGCAGAAACGCGAGCATCACGTGGAACAGATGCTCCGAGTCGGTCTGCCCGCGAATGTTGCGCCGCAGAAAATCGGGGATCGCGCGCAAGAGCTCGTCGCGCACGTCGTCGAAGCCGGGCACGGTGCCGTGATGCGCGAACAGCCAGCCGCGAAAGCGGAACGGATGCGTGTTCTCGTTCTTCGGCTTGCCGACGGTTCCCTGGCGCACGTGGCCGATGATCACGTCGGTGCGCAGATCCTTGACCAGCGCGTAGAAGTCGACCGGCTCCGTCGGCGGCTTGGGCCGTCGCTGGAGCAGCACCTCGCCGCCCTGGTAGAAGCCGAGCCCCCACGCGTCGAAGGTTTCCGTGGCCGCGCCGTCCGCGATCAGCGACGCGCGCGCCGGGTAGAGCGCGCACTTGACCCGATCCTGGTCGTTTCCCATGTAGGCGAAGAGGCGGCTCATTCCAAACCTCCGTTTCATGCACTCCGACCCCGCGTCGTGCGCCAGCACCAACGCTGCAAAACCCGGGCTCGGACGGATTCAATCGATCAAGGAGCGCGAAGCCTCTGCACGCTGCGCCGACAGCGACAAAGGGTCTTCGTCGATCATCAATATAGTTTACGCTTCGGAGGCGCGCAACTTTCCGCCAGTTACACTTTCAGCCTTCGCTGCATGCGCGCGCAACCATTCGACGATCTCGGCCACGGTTTTGTCGCGCGTGGCTTTGGGCTCGTTGAGCACCTCGTGATACTGGCCGGGGAGCATGCGCAGCGTCTTGTCCTTTGAGCCCATGCGCTCGAACACCAGGCGCGCTTGCGTCGCGTCGGCGATCTTGTCCGCCTCGCCGGGGATGACGAGCACCGGCAGCGTCAGCTCGGCCGCGCGCAGGGCGATCGCCTCCTGCGCCGCCGAGCTCTCGGTGAACCAGCGCGCGGTCGCGTTCTTGTTGTTGAGCGGATCGCGATCGTAGAGCGCGGCAAGCTCGGCATCGCGGCAGACGTCCGCGCCCTTGAGCCCCGACGGCAACGCCAGCTTCGGGTAGATGCGCGACATCATCCTGCCGGCGAAGATCTTGAGCGGCGGCACCGCCAGCGCCAGCTTCCAATACGGCGACGTCAGCACCAGGCCGGCCAGCGTCGACGGATGCGCGAGCGCGTAGAAGGGCGCCACCAACGCGCCGAACGAGTGCGCGAGGATGAAGATGGGCAGGTTCTCGCCGCGCGCGCGCGCGACGATGGCGTCGACGTCGTCGAGGTACTCGTCGAAGCGGTTGCAGAAGCCGCGCACGCCCGACGACTGGCCGTGGCCGCGCAGATCGAGCCCGCGCGCGCTGAAGCCGGCGGCGGCGAGCGCGCGCCCGACCTCGTCGTAGCGGGCGATGTGCTCGCCGTAGCCGTGGACGATGACCACCGACGCGAGCGGCTTGCCGGCGGCAGGCCAGGTCTGCTCGTGGAGCTGCGTACCGTCGCGCGACTGGAAGTAGCTCATGTTTGCTTGTATACACCTCGGCGGGCCGCGAATGAAGCTGTACGAGATCTACACGAGCATTCAAGGAGAGACCCACTACGCGGGGCTGCCGTGCACGTTGGTGCGCTTCGCCGCGTGCGATCTGCGCTGCTCCTACTGCGACACCGAGTACGCCTTCACCGGCGGGCAGGACGTGAGCGTCGACGCCATCGTCGCCGACGTCGAGGCGCGCGGCGTGCCGCTCGTGCTCCTGACCGGCGGCGAGCCGCTGCTTCAGCGCGCGTTGCCGGAGCTGTGCGCGGCGCTCCTCGACAAGAAATTCGAGGTCATGATCGAGACCGGCGGTCACCGCGACACGTCGCAGCTGCCCGCGGGCGTGGTCGTCATCCTCGACGTCAAGACGCCGGGCTCGGGCGAGTCGGACAAGATGTGCTGGGCGAACCTCGAGCGGCTCGGCGCGCGCGACGCGGTGAAGTTCGTCGTCACCGACGAGCGCGACTACGAGTGGGCGAAGGGGATCATCCGCGAAAAGCGGCTCGACGCGCGTTGCCACGTGCTGGTGTCGCCGGCATTCGGCAAGGTCGCGCCCAAAGATCTGGTGGCGTGGATGCTGCGCGACAAGCTGCCCGCGCGCTTGAACCTGCAGATTCACAAGTACGTCTGGCCGCCCGACGAGCGCGGCGTCTAGCTACTTCATCGCGATCGCCGGCAGCGACGGCAAGGTCCACTCGCGTAGCATCGGCTCGGGATCGATGTAGTGCTCGTCGCCGCCGCGGCCCGCCGGGCGCAGCGACAGCGCGAAGTGCAGGTGCGCGCCCGAGTGCTCGACGCCGGTGCGGCCGAGGCGCCCGATGAGCTCGCCGCCGTGGACGTGCGCGCCTTCGCGCAGATCCTCGCGGATCGAGTCCAAGTGGATGTAGCGGCTGACGACGGTGCCGTCCTTGTGGCCGATGCGGATGAAGCGCCCGGCGTTGGCGCCGCGAACCTCGTCGCGCTCGATGCGCTCGACGACGCCGTCGAAGACCGCGAACACCGGCTCGCCGAGCGTGGTGCCGAGATCGACGCCGCAATGGCCGAGCTCGCACTCGGCCGGACGCGGCTGCGGACGCGCGGCGCCGAAGCGTCGCGACTCGTACAGCGGCATCGCGCGGCGCGGGCCGGCGAGCGGATGGAACCAGCCGACCACCGTCGGCAGCGCCTCCGACGGCTGCTCTCCCGGACGCCATGGCCCGTCGGGGATGCGCGTCGGATCGGGCGGAATGACCACGGGCGCGAGCTCGCGCGGCGGATCGAAGCGCTCGAGATACGCGGCGACGATGCCGACGCCGCCGCGCACGTGGCGCACCACGAGACCGTTCGATTCACCGCAGAACCAATCGCCGTGACGACGGAGCGCGCGCCCCGAGTCGTCGGCGAAGCCGAACGCGACCGCGCCGGCGACAACGAAGTTCGACACCGCGACGAAGTTGATCCACGACGGCGGGCGCAGCTTCTTCTTGCGCGACGCGAGGAACGCGCCGAGCCGCCAGCGCAGCACCAGCGGCAGGCCGAGGCACGCGCCCACGCCGAGCGCGACGCGCCAGCGCGGATCTTCGATGGCGCCGGCCGACAGCGCCGTCACCAGGACGAACGACGCGATCACCGGCGCCGCCTGCACGAGCGCGCGTACGCCGAGAAGGAGCGCGATGAGCCAGCTGCCGTGCTTGCGAATCATGAGCCTTGATACGCGCAACACCTACGGTTCGACCTGTCATTTCAGGATTGACAGCTTGACGATGTAGGTGCTACGGTCGCACCGCTAAGTTGCTCAAACAATTGGCACATTTGACGGCGCCCTGCGTCGTTCTGGCAACCCTCGGGGCCTGCGGTCCGGCGGCTACCCGCGTCGATCCCGATGCCTCGCAGAAGCGGTACCTGCTCGGCGCGGACTACTTCAACAAGGGGCTCGTGGAGCCGGCGCTCGAGGAGCTGATCAAAGCGGTCGAGCTCAACCCCGACAATCCCGACGCGCACAATCTTCTCGGTTTGGTGTGGCTGCGCAAGGGCGCCGAGGCCGAGGAGCTGTCGACGCGCAACCAATGCTTGAAGGGCGAGGCGCTCGCGCTCGAGAAGCAGGATTGGGACACTCAGTTCAAGAAGGCCGAGGAGCAGCTGCGCAAGGCGATCACGCTCAAGAAGGACTTCTCCGAGGCGCGCAACAACCTCGCCGTCGTGATGATCCACTTCGGCCGTTACGACGAAGCCGTCGACCTCGAGGAGAAGGCGCTGGCGAACATCGTCTATCGCGAGCCGTTCGCCGCCGAGGGCAACCTCGGGCAGGCGTACCTGGAGAAGCACGACTACGTGCGCGCGGCCAAGGCGCTGCGGCAGGCGCTGTTCGAGCAGCCGAGGTTTTGCGTCGGTCGTTACCGGCTGGCGAAGGTCTACTACGAGCAGCAGGACTGGGATCACGCCGCCGAGGAGATCGGGCAGGTGGTGACCGACAAGGCGTGCCCGATCCAGGAAGCGTATCTGCTCGCCGGGATGGTGGCGCTCCGGCGCGAGGATCGCGACAAGGCGCGACAGATGTTCAGTCGCTGCATCGATCTCGCGCCCAAGAGCTGCGAGGCCAGCGAGTGCAAATTGGCGCAGTGATGCGGGCGGGAATAAACTACAGCTGCGAGCGGATCTGATGAACCAACACGTCGGCATATTTCTCCGCAAGCAGCGCGAGGCGCGCGGGATGACGCTCGCGGAGCTGAGCCGCGCCACCAAGATCAAAGAGTCGAGCCTGGTCGCGCTCGAGGAGGCGCGCTACGAGGCGCTGCCGGCGCGCGTGTTCGTGGTCGGCTGGGTGGGCGCGGTGGCGCGCGCGGTCGGCGCCGATCCGATCGCGGCGGTCGAGCTCTTGGCTGCCGAGCGGCCGGCGTCGGGTGTGCACAGGATTGGCGACTGCATGCCGAAGGTGGTCGCGCGCGCGCCCGAGGCCGAGGATGCGGCGCGGCCGGTCGCGGATCGGCGGCGTGTCGGGATCGTGGTCGCGGTGTTCCTGCTTTTGATCGTGGCGACGCTGACGCTGTCGCTGCTCTTGCATCACGGCGGCCGCTTCGGCGGCGGCATGTCGTAATCAGCGGAAGAGGGTCAGGTAGTCGCCCTTGACCGCGGCGAGCACGAGCCGCTCGGCGAGCTCGTCGAGCGACGTCTCGATGCGCTTGAAGTCGATGTTGATGCGCATGAGCGTCTTGCCTTTTTGCACGTAGCCTTCGACGCGCAAGAGAAAGCGATCGTGCTTGGGGCCGAGCGAGCCGAAGCCTTCGATGATGTAGACGTCGGGCTTGCCGGAGCGGCCCATGGCGTTGAGCGCGACGGTGATCTCGTCGGTGCCGCGGCCGAAGCTGCAGTTGAAGTCGGCGTTCAGGTTGGCGTCGCGCGCGGCCAACGCCGGCGACTCGCGCCAGGTCAGGCGCTTCTGCGGATCGGCGGCGGAGTTGAAGCGGCGCACCTGCTCGCGCAGCATGCCGCAGAGCTCGAAGAACGCCGGCGGCATCTCCTTGGCGAGCCGTTCGCCGCTCTTGGTGAGCTCGGCGCGCGCTTCGGCCAGCTCGCGCTCGTGATCGGCCTCGCGGCGAGCGACCTCTTCGAGCGTTTCGCGCTTCTCGGCCATGTCCAATTCGTATCATGAAATGAGGTAGACTTTCGCGCGATGCGCGTCGTCACACCGGCGATCGTTTTGCGCACCGTCGATTACGGCGAGGCCGATCGTGTGGTCACGCTGTTCACCGAGCGCGCGGGCAAGCTGTCGGCGCTGGCGCGCGGCGCGCGCAAGAGCGTCAAGCGCTTCGGCGCGGCCCTCGGCCTGTTCGGCGTGGGCGAGGCGCTCTACGTCGACAAGCCGAACGTGGAGCTGGCGACGCTCGAGCGCTTCGACGGCGCGCGCGGATTTCCCGCGCTCATGAGCGACGTGGCCAAGGTGGCGCACGGCGGCTATGCGTGCGAGCTGGTGCGCGAGATGATCCCGCCGCGGCAGCCCGAGCCGGGCCTGTTCGAGCTGCTCGTGACCTTCTTCGCGGCGCTCGAAGCGGGGCCGGCGCGCGCCGAGACGCTGCGCATCTTCGAGCTGCGCCTGCTCGACGCGGTCGGCCTGCGGCCGCAGCTCGAGGCGTGCGTCGCCTGCGGCCTCGACGAGCATCTCGGCGGGCCGGGCGACGTGCTCGACGTCCGGCGCGGCGGCGTCGTGTGCGCGCACTGCCACGGCCACGGACGGCCGCTCGGCGACGAGGTGCGGCGCGCGCTCGTCGACGCGCAGGCGCTCGAGCTGGCGGCGGCGCCGTCGTTCGCGCTGGCGGCGGCGGTGAACGTGGGCGCGCGCGAGGCGCTGGCGGCGATCATCTTGGACCACGTCGGGCGGCCGCTGAAGTCGCTCGAGTTCATCGCCAAGCTCAACCACGCATGACGGCGAATCCACGCGAGCTCGACGTCATCAGCTTCGGCGAGGCGCTGGTCGACTTCTTTCCCGAGCGGCCGGGGCTGCCGCTCGCCGAGTGCGACCGGTTTCATCGGCAGCTCGGGGGCGCGCCGGCCAACGTCGCCGTCGGCCTGGCGCGACTCGGCGCGCGTGTGGGCCTGATGACGCTGGTCGGGCCCGACGCGTTCGGCACCTTCGTGCGTGATCGGCTCGCCGCCGAAGGCGTCGACGTGCGCGGCGTCGGCGTGCATCGCACCGCCAAGACCGGCGTCACCTTCGTCGCCGTCGGCGCGCACGGCGAGCGCAGCTTCCTCTTCTTCCGCCATCCATCGGCGGACCAGATGATCGCGGAGCACGACGTCGACGAGGCGCTGCTCGCGCGTGCGCGCATCGTGCACGTCGGCAGCTCGACCTTGGCGCGCGAACCTTCGCGCGCGGCGACCTTGCGCGCGCTCGCCGCGGCCAAGCGCGCCGGCTGTCTCGTGTCGACCGATCCGAACTGGCGCGCGCACCTGTGGGAGAACCCGGCGGAGGCGGCGCCGATGCTGCAGTCGCTGGTCGCGCAGTGCGACATCGTCAAGATCTCCGACGACGAGCTGGCGCCGCTGTGCGGCGTGACCGATCCCGAGGAGGGCGCCAGGAAGCTGCGCGCGCTCGGGCCGG
>DASXOU010000928.1:0-5618 GCA_036494045.1 Polyangia bacterium
GGCCGCGACGACGACGACGGCGACGACGATGGTCATGCCGGTCCGCGCACCGCCGCGATCCCGCGCGGCAAGGAAGTCACGTTCGCCACGCGCATCGCCCCGCTGCCGCCGCGGCCCGCCTCGATGCGCGCGCGCCTGCTCGTCGGCATCGCCGCGGTCGCGCTGGTCGCGCTCTCGGCGCTGGCCGGCGCGCGGCTGCGCGACGCCTCGTCGCCGGTGCCGCCACCGACGGTGCCCAAAACCGCGCGGCTCTCGTTGCACGTGCTGCCCGCCGACGCCGCGCTCACGCTCGACGGCAGGCCCGCGCACGCCGGCGTCGTCGAAGTTCCGGCCGGCACGCACAGCATCGTCGCGCGCGCCCCCGGCCGCCAGGACGCCACGCGCACCGTCACGCTCACCGCCGGCGGCGCCGACGACGTCACCCTGACGCTCGCGCCCGCCGAGCTGCGCCTGACCGTCCGCAGCGATCCCGCCGGCGCCGAAGTGCTCGCCGGCGATCGCGTCCTCGGCACGACGCCGCTCGAGCTCGCCGTCGCGCTCGAGCCGGGCGCGCGCCTCAAGATCCGAAAACGCGACTACACGCCCGTCGAGCGCGCCCTCGCCGTCGACAACGGCGCCGCCACCGTCGATGTGCGCCTCGTGCCGCTGCCGCGCGGCGAGCTCACCCTCGGCGCGCTGCCCTGGGCGCACGTGACCATCGACGGCGAAAAACGCCCCGACACGCCGCTCTCCAAGGTCGCCCTCGCCGCCGGCGCGCACCAGGTCCGCCTCGTCTGCCCACCGACGGGCAAGGAGCTGCGCTTCACGGTGCAGATCGAGCCCGGCCGAGAGACGCGCAAGGTCGCCGACCTCCGCGGCGAGCCCAAGCTCGTCGACGAATGAGCTAGTCGCCGCTCTCGTCGACGCGCCGCGCCTGCTTGAGCTTGTAGAGCGAGAGCGCCACCAGCGCCACGCCCGCCGCCGTCAGCGTCAGCCCCGCGGCGAGCTCGGCCCAGTTGGCGTCGTTGCGCACGCGCATCGTCGTCACGATGCCGCCGGCGCCCGACGCCTGCGTCCCTTGCGGCACGTCGAGCGCGACGACGTCGATGGCGATGCCGCCCGCGAACACGCCGAGCCCGATGGCGCCGTACGCCGCCGCCTCGTGACGCAGCCGCTTGGCCTGCGCCTGCCCCTCGGTGCTGATCGGCCGCGGTGGCGCCGGCATGAACGCCGGCTGCGCCTTCGGCACCAACGCCGGCTGATCGCCGCGCGCGATCCCGCTCGCGAGGAGCACGATGAGCGCGAGCCGCCTCATCGCGCCCCCAGCGCGAACTGGTGGAAGTCGACGCCCGCCGAGTAGGTCGCCTCGCGCGGCCACAAGCTCACGCCGAGCACCACGCCGACGCCGATCGCCCCGACGACGCCGACCCACAGCCACGGCCGCCGCCACACCGCCACGCGCCGCTCGCCCACTGCCGCCCCGCCGCTGCGCGCGATCGCCGGCGCCGGCCGGGGATGCAGGATCACCGGCGCCTCGGCGACGATCACGTCCGTCCCCTGGTCGCACGTCGCCGAATGCAACCGCGTCACCAGCTCATCGGCCCGCGTCGACACGACCAGCGCCGTCGCGCACCCGTTGTCGCGCCGCGCCCCCGCGTAGGTCAAGCGGCCCGCGTCGACGGCGATCGCGACGTCCACGATCTCGGCATCGAGCCGCCCCACGCCTTCGGGCATCGGCACCGGCTCGGCCGACGGCTCCGCTGCTTGCACCGACGCGAAGACGGCCGCAACTTCAGGGCGCACCACCGCGTCGGTCAGCGGCGATTCGGGCTCGAGCGCCTTGGCCCGCGCCCACGCCGCGAGCGCCTCGGTCCGGCGCCGAAGCTCGAACAACGCCACGCCATGCCACTTCGCGGCCTCGCCCCACTCGGCGCGCACGCCCGGCAGATTCGCGTGCCCCCGATACGTGGCCTCGGCCTTGTCGAGCAGCGCCTCGGCCTTCTCCAGCTCCACCCGCGCCAGCGCCCGCCGCGCGTCGCCGACGAGCCGCTCGCCCTCGGCGAAGAAGGCCAGGTGCTTCTCGCCGATCCAGCCCGCCTTCACCAGTGCCTCGGGATCCTCGAGCACCTCGACGCCCCGCGCCTTCTCCGCCGCCACGATCGCCGCCCGCGCCTCGCCGAGCCGCGCCTCCGCCCCGCCCGACGGCGGCGCCGACACCAAGACGGCGACGGTCACGAGAAATCCCACGGTCCCACGATATCACGCGCTATCATGAGCCCGCCATGGACCGTCCACGCCTTCGTCCACTCGAAGCCTTTCCCCTCGCCCGCAACGGTCAACGCTTCCTCGGCCTCCGCGACCCGTCGCGCCTCACCGACGCCGTCGCCACGCTGCCGCCCGTCGCCGTCGCCATCGTCCAGCTGTTCGACGGCGAAGCCACGCGCGCCGAGATCTGCGCCGAGTTCCAGAATCGCTACGGCACGCCGCTCCAGCCCGAGGCGCTCGACAAGTTGATCGATCAGCTCGATCAGGCGTTCCTGCTCGACTCCGAGCGCTTTCGCCAGCACTCGGCCACGATCTTCGGCGCCTTCGCCGCCGCGCCCACGCGCAAGGCGCACCTGGCCGGCGAGAGCTACCCCGCCGATCCGACCGCGCTCGCCGCGCAGCTCGACGGCTACTTCGATCCGCCGCGCGGCCCCGGCCGCCCGTCGGCGGCGACGGGCGCCCTGCCGCGCGCCATCGTCGCTCCGCACATCGACTTCGCGCGCGGCGGCGCCGCCTACGCCTGGGCCTATAAGCCGCTGGCCGAAGCCGCGACGCTGCCCGAGCTCGTCGTCCTGTTCGGCACCGATCACATGGGCGCCGAGCAGCCGTTTTCGCTGACGCGCAAGCACTACGAGACGCCCTTCGGCGCCATGCAGACCGACGTCGCGCTCGTCGACGCGCTCACCAAGAAGGTCGGCGAGCGTCTCGGCGAATCGCGCGCGCAAGCGCTCTTCAAGGACGAATATCACCACCGCGGCGAGCACTCGCTCGAGTTCCAGATGGTCTGGCTGCGCCACGTCTGGAAGGACCGCGCCGACGCCGTCAAGGTTGTCCCCATCCTGTGCGGCTCCTTGCACGAGTTCGTCGAGAACGGCCAGGGTCCGCGCTCCGATCCGCGCGTCGACGTCGTGCTCTCGTCGCTGGTCGAGCTCGTCGGCGCGCGCCCGACTCTTTGGCTCGCCGGCGCCGATCTCGCCCATGTCGGCCCCCGCTTCGGCGACGACGACTCGCTCCACGCCGGCGATCGCAGCTCGCTCGAGCGCCGCGACCACGAGACGCTTGTCCACGCCTCGGCCGGCGACGCGACCGCCTGGTTCGACGAGATCAAAAAAGAGAAGGACCGCCGCCGCGTCTGCGGCCTGCCGCCCATCTTCGCCCTGCTCGAGTCCGCCCGCCCCGGCGCCGGCCGCGTGGCCGCCTACGCACAATGCCCCGCCGACGAAGAGGGCGGCTCGATCGTCTCGATTGCTTCACTCGTCTACGGCTGATCGGGTAAGGTGTTCGCCATGTTCATTTGGGACGAGAAGCCGAAGACCAACGCGCGGCACGCAAAAGAGCAGCGCCGCGCCATGTACCGCAAGGAGATCGAGGATCGCGCCGGGCTGCTTCTCCGTCTCGGCTACAAGGCGCGCGACGTAAAATCGCGCCTGCAGAAAACCGTCGATTGGGATTTCGATCTGCAGCACGCACCCGATCACGCAAGCGAGGTCGACCGCATCGTCGACGACGTCTACAAGCGCAACCAGAAATAGCTCACGCGAGGAGGCCTGATGAAACCGTACGCGCTGTTGTTGGCAACAGTCGTGCTCGTCGGCGGCTGCGGTATCAAGCAGGAGGTCTACGACGCCAAGGTCGGCGAGCTCAACAAGGCGCTCTCCGATCTCGACCAGTCGCGCAAAGACGCGGCCGAGGCGAAACGGAAGTGCGACGAGACGCAGGCGCGCCTCGACGGCGAGAACATGGCGATGAAGCAGAAGCTCACCGCGCTCGGTCAGGACATCTCGAAGCTGACCTCGACGTCCGAAGAGGACAAAAAGCGCATCGCCGATCTCATGAAGCGCCAGGAAGCGGCCGAAGCGCGCGCCAAGCAGTTCCGCGACATGGTCGCCAAGTTCAAGTCGATGATCGACGCCGGCAAGCTGCAGGTCGAGATCCGCGACGGCCTCATGCTGGTCAAGCTGCCCGACAACATCTTGTTCGACCCGGGCAAGACCGATCTCAAGCCCGCGGGCAAGGACGCCCTCGCGCAGGTGACGTCGATCTTGTCGGGCATCGAGGGCCGCAAGTTCCAGGTCGCCGGCCACACCGACAACATCCCGATCAAGAGCGCCAAGTTCAAATCGAACTGGGAGCTCTCGACGGCGCGCGCGGTCGAAGTGACCAAGCTCATGATCGCCGACGGCATGGATCCCAAGCGCCTGTCAGCCGCCGGCTACGCCGACGAGCTGCCGGTCGGCGACAACGCCACCGACGAGGGACGCCGTTCCAATCGTCGCATCGAGATCGTCGTGCAGCCGAACATCGAAGATCTGCCGTCGATGGACGACACGGCGAAGCCGACGTCGTAGCGACGATGCGCGCGCGCCTCGCCACCCCTGACGCGGCGCGGCGCAACCCCGCTTGACTTTGGGTCCGGGGACGGCTAGATAGGGCCCGAACTGAATCGAGGACCCGCTTTGAGTCCGCACGCGCTCGCTGAGTTGGCCAAGGTACCTTCCCTTAAAGATCGCTGGGTTGCAATCGATCCGCGGGGCACCGCGCCCGATCGCGACACCCCGCTTCAGGTCGCCCTGGCGTCCGGCGCCATCGTCGTCGATGCCGATGACGAGCTCGACGTCCTGTGCGCGCGCCTCAACGACGCGAAGCTCACCTCGCTCACCATCGTCTACGCCGGCCAGAAGTAATCACCGCTTCGTCGCAGCTCCCCCATCCATGCTGGGCAGACGCTTCGCCCACGTGAACGAGAGATCGCGCTCGACCTTGGTCCCGCGGTACTCGGGAAACCGCAGCTCCTCGACGACCTTCACGCAGCAGTCGAGCACCGCCTTCGGCGCCGGACCGTTCGCCGTCACCGCGCCGGTGTAGCCAGGCAGCTCGACCGTGTAGTGTATGCTCACGGTGATCTCGCCGGGCGGCAGATCCGCGCGATCGAAGCACGCCTGCAAGAGCGACATCGAGTGATCGACGACCGTCTGCCACGCGGCCGACCGCGGCCCGCGCGGATCGCCGTTGAGCGTGCCGCCGTCGGGCAGTGGCGTCTTGTCGTCGCGCGCGGCCAGCACCGGCTCGCCGAACGGATTGCCGGCGCTGCTGCCGCTCGGCGGCGTCGCCGTCATGCCGCTCGCCGCTCCGCTCGGCGCCGCCGCCGGTGACGTCGGCGGCGTGTCGCTCGCGTACGACGTGTCGACGTGTTTCCGTCGACAACCGAGCGCTGCCACGAGCACGATCGCGAGCGCGACACGATTCATTCCACCACCGTAAACGTCGTCGCTGCGCCACGCAAATCCATTGCGGCTGTGCTAGCCTTCAACTGCTTTGCTCATCTGCCCGACCTGCAAGACGCACTTCGAGGGCGAGGAGCACTTCTGTCCGCG
>DASXOU010000929.1:0-4828 GCA_036494045.1 Polyangia bacterium
CGGTCCGGTACATGGGGCTGCGCACGGCGGATCCATATGCCTCGCGCGCGGCGGTGATGGCGCCGCGCACGTTCTTGATGCGGCGGAGCTGTTAGCGGGCGCGCGAAACGAGGAAGCGGACGAGGGCTTCGGTCTTCGGCAGCAGCGTGGCGCGCTCGATGAATTCGTCGACGGTGTGGAAGCCTTTGCCGCGGGGGCCGAGGCCGTCGATGGCGGGGACGCCGGCGGCGGCGACGGTGTTGGCGTCGGAGCCGCCGCCGATGAGCGGGGCTTCGTCGCTGCCGAGGCCGGAGGCGCGGGCGCAGGCGGCGTATTCGGCGGCGAGCGCGGCGGAGGCGTCGGTGCGCTCGAGTGGGACGCGGCTGATGCCGCCGCGCACCTCGAGCTTGCTGCCGGCGACTTTGGCGGCGGCGTCGGCGGCGGCGCTGCGCACGGCGGCGAGCGTGGCTTCGCCGTCGGGCGCCGTCAGGAAGCGGAAGTCGACGAGCGCCTCGGCGTGGTCGGGCACGGTGTTCTTGCCGATGCCGCCCGAGATCTTGCCGACGTTGAGCGTGACGCCCTTTTCGTAGTCGCTCAGCGCTTGCGCGCGATCGATGAAGCGGGCCAGCGCCCAGATGGCGTTGACGCCGTCGGCGTGGTTGTTGCCGGCGTGCGCGGCCTTGCCGTGCGCGACGACGGTGACCGAGCCGATGCCTTTTCGGCGCGTCACGATCTGATCGTTGACGCGGCCCGATTCGAAGACGAGCGCGCAGGATGCGCCGCGCGCGCCGTCGAGGACGAGGGTGCGGCCTTCGGGCGAGCCGATCTCTTCGTCGGCGACGGAGATGGCGCACACCGGCACGCGCGCCAGGATGCCGGCGGCGTGCAGCGCGCCGAGCGCGTAGCCGACGACGACGAGCCCGCCCTTCATGTCGAGGACGCCGGGACCGCGCATGAGCGCGCCGTCTTGCCGGCAGCCGGCGAAGCTGGCCTTGGGAAACACGGTGTCGTGGTGACCGACGAGCAGCACCGCGTCGCGCGCGGCGGCGACGGTGTGAAACGAGACGTGCGCGCCGTATTTGCCGCTGGCCGACGGGACCACGCCGCCGGCGAGATCGTCACCGACGAGCGCGCGCGTTTGTGCGACCCAGCGCTCGGCGGTGCGCGTGACGCCGTCGAGATCGGGCGTGTGCGACGAGATCTCGACGAGCTCGGCGAGATCGCGCTCCATCGCCGACTGCTGTTTTGCGAGCCACGCGAGCGCTACGTCCAGCGTCTCCATGGCGGAGACGCTACTCGATCCGCGAGCGGCGCGCGACTGGCTCGACGAAGTCCTCGCGCAAGGTCTTGTCGCCGTACTGCGGGAAGAAGACGGTGAGGACGCTGCCGCGGCGCGCGACCACTTCGCCTTCGCCGAACTCGGGATGGCGCACGAGCGGGCGCGCGCTGGTGGCGCGGCGGCAGCGATCGCAACGTCCGCACGAGGGCGGCGCGTCGTCGCCGAAGTAGCTGGCGAGGATGCGCACGCGACACATCGTCGACTCGCAGTAGCGCACGACCGCTTCGAGGCGGCGGCGATCTTCGGCGCGGCGCACCACGTAGGCGCGCACCAGCGTCTCGATCTCTTCGGTCGACGGCGCGGCGCCGGTCAGCGCGAAGCCGGCGTCGCTCTCGGCGAGCAGGCCCGCGTCGCAGAGGTGCGTGAGCAGCACTTGCGTCTTGCGCAGGCCGAGCGCGGCGGCGCCGGCGATGTCATCGGGCTTCTTCCTGCCCGCGACGAGCGCGCGGATCAGGCGGCGCACGTCTTCGCCGTCGGGATAGCGGCCACCGAGGAAGAACGATTGGATGCGCTTGTCTTGCGGACAATAGAGGAGCACGCAATGCGCCGGCTTGCCGTCGCGGCCGGCGCGGCCCGCTTCCTGGTAGTAGGCCTCGAGCGAGCCGGGGAAGTGATAGTGGACGACGAGGCGCAGGTTGGCCTTGTCGACGCCGAGGCCGAAGGCGTTGGTGGCCACCATCAGCGTCGGGCCGCCGGGCTTGGCGTTCATGAACGCGTCCTGCACGCGCGAGCGCTCGGCGGCGGGGAGGCGGCCGTGGTAGACGCCGGCGTCGAAGCCTTTGTCGCGCAGGAAGTGGCCGAGCTCGTCGGCGGCTTTGACGGTGGCGACGTAGATGATGCCGGGGCCGGGCAGGCGCGAGACCAGCTCGGCGAGCTTCTGCTGCTTGTCGTGCTCGGAGCGGCCGCGAATGACGCTGAAGTGCAGGTTGGGCCGCACGGTGCCGACGGAGACGACGCGCCCGTCGGTCATCGACAAGCGCTCGAGGATGTCGTCGCGCACTTGCGGCGGCGCGGTCGCGGTGAGCGCGAGCAAGGAGCGCGCGCCGATGTCGCGCGCGGCCTCGCCGAGGCCGAGATACGCGGGGCGGAAGTCGTGGCCCCACTGCGAGATGCAGTGCGCTTCGTCGACCACGAACAAGGTCGCGCCGTCGGGGCGCAGCCGCTTGAGCTCGGCGCGGAACGCGCGATCGACGATGCGCTCGGGCGTCAGATAAAGGAGCGTCGGCTTGTCGATGACGGCGACTTCGTCCATGACCGCGCGCGCGGCCGACGCCGACATGGTCGAGTCGAGGCGCACGGCGTGGATGCCGAGCGCGTCGAGCTTGTCGAGCTGATCGTGCATGAGCGAGATCAGCGGCGAGACGATCACGGTGAGGCCGCCGGCGACGAGCGCGGGCAGCTGATAGCAGAGCGACTTGCCGGCGCCGGTCGGCATGATGGCGAGCACGCTCTCGCCGTCGAGCACCGCGCACACGACATCCTGTTGTCCCGGACGGAAGTCCGAGAGCCCGAACCAGCGACGGAGCCCGAGAGCGAGGCGGCTGGCTTGTGGGTGTGTTGGAGTACCGCGTCTACGCAAAGCTCTTATGGCGTAGCACGGTTTGGCGCGAACGCCCGTTTCGGCTACATTCGCTCGCGCCAAGGAGGCTCGGTAACGATGTCGCGGATTCGCGTGGCGGTTCTAGGTGCGACGGGAGTGGCGGGGCAGCAGTTCCTGGCCGCGCTACCCAATCATCCGTTGTTCGAAATTGTGAAGCTGGGCGCGTCCGAGCGCTCGGCCGGCAAGAAATATGGCGACGCGATCCGCGACGCCGGCGGCAAGGTGTCGTGGTTCGCCGGCAAGCCGCTCGTCGAGCATTTCGCGGCGATGATGGTCGAGGACGCGGCGCAGATGACGGCGGACGGCGTCGATCTCGTGTTCACCGCCGTCGAGAGCGACGCGGCCAAGCTGCTCGAGCCGCGCTTCGCGGAAAAAGTGCCGGTCGTCTCGACGGCGTCGGCATTTCGCTACGAGCCGGACGTGCCGGTGTTCCTGCCGGCGGTGAATCTGGATCACGCGCGGCTCATCGACGTGCAGAAGAAACGGCGCGGCTGGAAGGGCTTCGTGACGCCGGGGCCGAACTGCACGACGGTGGGCCTGGCGATCACGTTGAAGCCGCTCGACGCGGCGTTCGGGATCGACAACGTGGTGATGACGTCGCTGCAGTCGGTGTCGGGCGCGGGACGCTCGCCCGGAGTGCTGGCGCTCGACGTCATCGACAACGTGGTGCCGTACATCGCCAAGGAAGAAGAGAAGGTCGAGAAGGAAACGAAGAAGATCTTGGGCAGCTTCTCGGGCGACGGGATCGCCGACGCCAAGATCGCGGTCTCGTGCACGTGCACGCGCGTCAACGTGATCGAGGGGCACACCGAATCGGTGTTCGTGGGGCTCAAGAAGAAGGCCGGCGTCGACGAGGTCAAGGCGGCGATGCGCGAGTTCGGCGCGGAGTTCGTGGCGCTCGGGCTGCCGTCGACGCCGCAGCACCTCATCACGGTGTCCGACGATCCCTATCGGCCGCAGCCGCGGCTCGATCGCGACAGCGAAGATGGCATGACGACGACGGTGGGGCGCGTGCGCGAGGAGCCCGTGCTCGGCGGGGTGAAATACATGCTGGTGTCGCACAACACGCGAATGGGCGCGGCCAAGGGCGCGATGCTGATCGCGGAGTACCTGGTGCACGCGGGCTATATCGGCAAGTAGCGCTGGCCGGTCGGCACGCGCCAGCCTACTGCCGTCGTCGAAAATCGGAGAACCTCGCCCAACCCGTCGCCGCCGCCCTCACCCGAGTGCCTTCGTGATCGACGCGGCAGACGTATACGACTTCGAAGCGGCGCTCGGCGATACGGTGGAACCCGCAATTTTGGTTCAGTGCGTGCGGCTCATGTGGCCGTCGAGTGTCTGATCGGCGTCGGGAACGAAGACGAGGCCCTTGTCGTCGTAGCCGTCGGCGTGCAGGCGCACGCGGTGCTGCTCGCGATCGCCGTGCATGGTGAAGGTCGTGGCCGTCGGCGCGCCGTCGAGGAACGCGCGCACGCCGGCCGAATGCGGCAGGCCGATGATGCGGACGGTGACGTCGGCCGGCGCCGGCGGCGGCGTGGCGCGCGCGATGAACGTGCGCGCGGCGGCGAAGGCGCCGAGGACGACGACCATTCCGGCGACGGTGATGGCGATGGTCATGCCGCGCCGCGGGCGCGTCGGATCGGTCGGCGGCGCCGGCGCGGGCGCGGCGCGATCGAGCTCGAGCGGCGCCTCCGCGGAGGCGGGCAGCATGCGCGGCTCTTGCGTCTTGGGGCCCGAGCGCGGATCCGGACGCGGCGTCGATTGCGTGGGCGCGTGCGGCAGATCCGCCAGCTGCGAGACGCGCGGCGAGAGATATGCGGCGGGGACGGCTTCGAGGGGCTCGGCCTCGAGCACGCGGCGCAGCTCGGCGGCGGTGGCGAAGCGGCGCTCGCGATCGAACGCGAAGGCGC
>DASXOU010000930.1:0-5963 GCA_036494045.1 Polyangia bacterium
CCGCCGTCGTCGCGGCGCGGCAGATGGACGCCAAGGTGATCGCTTGCATCACCGAGTCGGGCGGCGTGGCGCGCCTCGTCTCCGAGTATCGGCCGGAGTCGCGGCTGGTCGCGTTCTCGTCGCAGGCCGACGTGGTCCGGCGGCTCGCGCTCTATTGGGGCGTCGAGCCGGTCAAGGCGGTGCAGTCGCCGTCGTTCGATCAGCTGCTCGTCGACACCGAGCGGCGGCTCGTCGATGGCAAGTTCGCGCAGCCGGGCGATCTGATCGTCCTCGTCGTCGCCGTGCCGATCGGCGCCGGTCACTCGGCCAATACGCTGCACATCCACAAGATCGCGACGTGATGCTGTTGACAGCCGAATCCGCGTCTCATATACAAGGCCGGCCGTCGCGAGGATGGCGGAACTGGTAGACGCACTAGCTTGAGGTGCTAGCGGGTAAAACCATGGGGGTTCGATTCCCCCTCCTCGCACTCCAACGAATTCACATGAAACAAACACCACTGTACGGCCGCCACAAGGCCCTCGGCGCGAAGATCATCGACTTCGGGGGCTGGGCGATGCCTGTCCAGTACTCCGGGATTCTCGACGAGCACAAGACGGTCCGCGAGGCGGCGGGCATGTTCGACGTCTCGCACATGGGCGAGGTGATCTTTCGCGGGCCGCGCGCCGCCGAGGCGGTGCAGCGGCTCGTCACCAACGACGTGGGCAAGCTCGGCGACGGGCGCGCGATGTACACCTGCGCGTGCCGGCCAACGGGCGGGATCGTCGACGATCTCATCGTCTATCGCGAGGGCGACACGTATCTCATCGTCGTCAACGCGTCGAACCGCGAAAAGGACGTCGGCTGGTTTCGCGAGCAGGCCTCCAGCATCTGCGAGATCGAGGACGCCTCCGATCGTTTCGCGCTCCTCGCCGTGCAGGGGCCCAAGGCGGTCGCGCTGGTGCAGTCGATCGCCGATGCGCCCGTCGCGGAGCTGCCGTCGTTCGCGCTCAGGCAGGCGCGCGTCGCCGGCGTCGGCGTGCGCACGGCGCGCACCGGCTACACCGGCGAGGACGGCTTCGAGATCTTCGTCGCCGCCGACGACGCCGGCAAGGTGTGGGACGCGGTGCTCGACGCCGGCGCCACCATCGGCTGCAAGCCCATCGGCCTCGGCGCGCGCGACACCTTGCGCCTCGAGGCCAAGCTCTCGCTCTACGGCAACGACATCGACGAGGAGCACACGCCGCACGAGGCGGGCCTGTCGTGGGTGGTCAAGGGCAAGGGCTTCATCGGCGAGGAGGCGCTCGCCCGGCAGAAGGCCGAGGGCCTCACGCGCAAGCTCGTCGGCTTCGTCATGAAGGAGCGCGGCACCGCGCGCCACGGCTATGCGATCCTCGACGGCAGCGGCGCCGCCGTCGGCGTCGTGACCTCCGGCTCCGTCGGTCCCACCGTCGGCGCCAACATCGGGCTCGGCTACGTACCGACGGCCCTTGCGCAGGCGGGGACGCGGCTGCAGATCGACTGTCGCGGCAAGTCCGCGGCCGCCGAAGTCGTCAACGGACCGTTCTACAAGCGGGAGAAGCGGACATGAGCAACGACTACCCGAATGACCTCCGCTACACCAAAGAGCACGAGTGGGCGCGCATCGAGGGTAACAAAATTACCGTCGGCATCACCAAGTTCGCCGTCGAGTCGCTGGGCGACATCACGCAGGTCGATCTGCCCAAGGAAGGCGAGGAGCTCAAGAAGGATGCCGTCTTCGGCACCGTCGAGAGCGTCAAGGCGGTGAGTGACCTGTTCGCGCCGTGCACCGGCAAGGTGGTCAAGGTCAACGATCCGCTCGGCGACTCGCCCGAGTACATCAACGAGGATTGCTACGACGAGGGTTGGATGGTGCAGGTGGAGATGAAGGATCCCAAGGAGCTCGACGCGCTCATGAGCGCCGATCAATATCAGGCGTATCTGAAAGAGCAGGAATCGCACTAACCAATGAGCAACAAGCAGCGCTACATCCCGCACACCGACGATGACGTCGCGCGCATGCTCGGCGTCGTCGGCAAGCCGACGGTCGATTCGCTGTTCGCGCACATTCCGGCGCGGCTGCGCGCGACGCGCCCGCTCGACATCGAGCCGCTCGACGAGAACTCGCTGCTCAAGCACCTCGGCGAGATCGGCGCGCGCTCCAAGCCCGCCATCGGATCGACCTATCGCGACGGCGCGGCGCTGTCGTTCCTCGGCGCCGGCGTCACGCCGCACACGATCCCGTCGGCGGTCGACATGCTGCTCCAGCGCAGCGAGTGGTACACGAGCTACACGCCGTATCAGCCGGAGATCTCGCAGGGCACGCTGCAGGCGATTTTCGAGTTCCAGACGATGGTGTGCGAGATCTACGGGCTCGGCGTGGCCAACGCGTCGATGTACGACGGCGCCTCGGCGGCGGCGGAGGCGGTACTGATGGCGCGGCGCGTGACCGGGCGGCGGCACGCGCTCGTCGCCGGCGCGGTCCATCCGCACTACGAGCAGACGATCGATTCGTACGTCGCCGGCGAGGAGTCGGGGTCGCACGAGGATCTCGTCGAGACCCGCTGGGGCGACGACGGACGCGTGGCGCTCAAGGCGCTCGAGCAGGCGCTGGCGAAGTCGGACGACGTCGCCTGCGTGGTCGTGCAGACGCCGAATTTCTTCGGCGTCGTCGAGGATCTCAAAGCGCTGGCCGACCTGGCGCACGCGCGCGGGGCGCTGCTCGTCGTCGTCAACACCGAGCCGGTGGCGTTCGGCGTCTTGCAGTCGCCGGGCGCGCTCGGCGCCGACATCGTCGTCGGCGAAGGGTTGGGCCTGGCGATCCCGCCGACGATGGGCGGACCAGGCGTCGGCCTGTTCGCGGCGAAAGCGGAATACACGCGGCAGCTGCCCGGGCGCCTGGTTGGCGAGACCGTCGACAAGGACGGCAGGCGCGGCTACGTGCTGACGCTGGCGACGCGCGAGCAGCACATCCGTCGCGAGAAGGCGACGTCGAACATCTGCACGAATCAGGGCCTGATCGCGTTGGCGTTCACCATTCACATGTCGCTGCTCGGGCGGCGCGGGTTGACGGAGATGGCGCAGCTGAACCTGGCCAAGAGCGAGTACGCCAAGAGCGTGATCGCCAAGCTCGCCGGATTTTCGCTCGCGTTCTCGGGGCCGACGTTCAACGAGTTCGCCGTGCGCGTGCGCGGCGGCGACGCCAACACCACCGTCGAGAAGCTGGCCGATCAAGGGATCTACGCCGGCGCGGCGGCGACGGCGCCGGGGATGATGGCGAAGGGAAAAGCCGACGACATCATGATCATCGCGGTCACCGAGCGACACTCGAAGGCGGACATCGACAAGCTCGCCTCGGCCCTCGATTGGGTGCAAGCATGAGTGAGCGAGCGAAGCGAGCGAACGCATTCGATCGGTCGACTCGCGCGGCCCGTGAGGCCGCGCCCGCTCAGAGGCGCAGCCGATGAGCGACAAGACGACCAAGGCGGGGACGCCGATCGCGACGCGCCAGCTGTTGCACACGTCGCGGCCGATCTTCGAGCAGGGCGCGCCGGGACGCTCGGGCGCGTCGTTGCCCCCGCTCGACGTGCCCGCGGTCGATGCCGCCAAGATCTTCGGCGCCGCCGCGCGCAGCGACGGTGGGCCGCAGCTTCCGGAAGTCTCGGAGGTCGAGGTCACGCGCCACTACACGCGCCTGTCGCGCTGGAATTACGCGATCGACATCGGGCTCTATCCGCTCGGCTCGTGCACGATGAAGTACAACCCGAAGGTCAACGAGCGCGTGGCGCGCATGCCGGGCTTCGCGGGATTACATCCAGCACAACCAGAATCAACAGTGGAAGGCGCGCTCGAGCTCATGTGGGGGTTGGAGCGCGCGCTGTGCGAGATCGGCGGTTTCGCGCGCGTGACCTTGCAGCCGGCCGCGGGCGCGCAAGGCGAGCTCGCCGGCGTGATGATGATCCGCGCCTATCACGCGGACAAGGGTCGCCGTCCGTCGAAGGTGCTGATCCCCGACTCGGCGCACGGCACCAATCCCGCGTCGTGCACGCTCAACGCGATGGAGACGGTGTCGCTCAAGACCGGCGCCGACGGGCTCTGCTCCGTCGAGGCGGTCAAGGCCGCCTGCGCCGCGCACAAGGACGACATCGCGGCCATCATGATCACCAACCCGTCGACGCTCGGCCTGTTCGAGGAGCAGCTCGGGGAAATCGCCGACGTCGTGCACGAGGCGGGCGGGCTCGTCTACATGGACGGCGCCAACCTGAACGCGCTCCTCGGCAAGGTGCGCCCCGGCGAAGCGGGCGTCGACGTCATGCACATCAACCTGCACAAGACCTTCACGACACCGCACGGCGGCGGCGGGCCGGGCGCGGGCGTCGTCGGCGTGGTCTCCAAGCTCGAGCCGTATCTGCCCACGCCCACCGTCGAGAAGGCCGGCGAAAAATATCGATTCGAGTACAACCGGCCGAAGTCGATCGGACGCCTGCGCAGCTTCTTCGGCAACTTCGGCATGTTCGTGCGCGCCTACACGTACATCCGCGAGCTCGGCGGCCCGGGGCTGACGCTGGCGACGGAGATGGCGGTGCTGAACGCCAACTACGTGCGCGCCAAGCTCGCCGACACCTACTCGCTCGCGTACGACAAGCCGTCGATGCACGAGGTCGTCTTCACCGACAAGAAGCTCAAGCGCGAAACGGGCGTGCAGACGCTCGACGTGGCCAAGCGGCTCATGGACTTCGGCTACCATCCGCCGACGATCTACTTCCCGCTGCCGGCGGTGACCGGCGGCGCGGGCGCGCTCATGATCGAGCCCACCGAGACCGAGACGCCCGAGACGCTCGACGCGTTCTGCGACGCGATGCGCGCCATCTCCGACGAGGCCAAGCAGGATCCCGAGATCGCCAAGAGCGCGCCGCACGGCACCGCGCTGCGCCGCCTCGACGAGACCAAGGCCGCGCGCACGCCCAAGCTGCGCTGGACCCGCGAATAATCGGATGACGTTCGGCCGCTGGCAGAAGCTGGCGGCGGCGACGATGCCGCGGCGGCGCGGTGTCCTGCAGGCGCGCGTGGCCGACGGGCTCGTGGAATACCCAACGGGCAAGTCGGCGATGGTCTACTACGACGCCGACGAGGATCTGTCGCTGGCGCTGGCGCGCCTCGGCGCGGTCGTGCCGCCGGGCGCGGACGTTCTCGTGCGCTTCGGCGAATGCGCCGACCCGGCCGTGGAGCTTTCGCGCAAGCGCGACGAGTTCGTGCGCCGCTTCGGCGCGCCGCCGGCGTGGAACGCGCCCGCTACTGCCAGCTGATGCCGAAGATCCACGGCAGGTTCTGCGCGTCGTCGTCGGGCACGTTCTCCGCGGTGAGCGTGACCGGCCAGTCGCCCACCATCATCGTCGTCGCGGTCGCGACGTTGGCGGTGACGCCGGGGTTGGTCGCGTCCGCCGGAATCATCGCCAGCGCATCGGCGGCGATGGTGTAGCTGCCGGCGCTCGCCGGCGCGTCGCAGAAGAGGTACAGGAACGCCGTCGCGGTTTCACCGAACACCTCGAGCGTGATCGTGCCCGGCGACGTCGGCGTCCACGTCACCGGCAGCCCCGCGGCGCGCGTCACCGCCACCGGCGGCGCGTTGTCCATCGGCCGCGCCGGCGACTGCATGCGCGGCCGCGACGGCGCCAGGATGGTCGCCGACAGAGCCGGCGCCACGTCTCCCGTCGTCGTGATGGTGAAGCTCTCGCCGCCCATCCACGGCTCGCCGCTGCCGAGCGACGCGCCGTAGCTGCCGTCGCTGTTCATGCCGAGCGCCATCATGCCCGCCGGTCCCGCGAGCGTGACCGTGCCGGCGCCGACGTTGGTGCGCTTGGGCGGCTGGCCCTGCCCGCCCATGTCGCTGTCCTTGGGGCAGCTGCGCAGGCGACACGCGCCCGCGGGCGCGACGATGCACGGCCCGACGACGCTGCCGTCAT
>DASXOU010000931.1:0-3073 GCA_036494045.1 Polyangia bacterium
CGCCGAGCGGATCGTCTTCTGCCGCCGGCTCGTCGGCGCCGATGCTGCGATCGACGCCGGCCTCGGCGGCGTGCTCTTCCATCCACGTCCACAGAAGCGGCAGCGCGCGCTCGAGCCGCACACCCTGGCGGCGATCGTACGCCTCGTTCAAGAGGTGCCACGCCTGATCGGTGTCGCCGAGCTTCCAGTGCGCCCACGACGACAGCCCGAGCAGCGCCGCCGCGCCGGTGATCTTGAGCGCGGCGATGGCGCACTGATGGAGCTGCTCGGGATCGAGCCGATGCTCGCCTTCACCGAGGCAGACGTAGAGCTCGGCGCCCCAGTGCTGCATGCGCAGATAGTCGCCCTCGGGCACCTTGCCCTGCTTCTGATCGAAGCGCTGGCGCGCCTCGCCGACGCGGCCGAGGTTCACGAGCGTGATGATCTCGGCGTACTCGACGACCTGCCGCATCGGCGACTTCGCGTTCGAGCGCGCGTACAGCGTCATCGCCGCGCGCTGATGCGCGAGCGCCTCCTCGAAGTTGCCGCGGCGGTTGTAGACGGCGCCGAGGTTCTGCTCGGCGAGCGCGGCGACGTGCTTGGGGCAGCGCCACGAGGCCAACACTTTGCGCAAGAGCGCCTCGGCCTCGTCGAGCTGATCGTGCACCAGCAGCACCGTCGCCTTGTGCAAGAGGCGCGAGCGTCGTAAGTGCCAGCCGAAGTAGGCGGCGAACGCCGCGCCGACGCCGATGCCGGGCACGCCGAGTAGCGCGCCGTACATGACGGTGACGCCGCCGACGATCGCCGCCGCCGCGCCGTACGACGCCGCTTGCAGCGCCTTGTAGCGCGCGGGCGAGCGCACCTGTCCCTTGCGATCGACGTGCACGAAGGTGCGCGGCGCCGCGTCCTCGAGGCTGTCGGCGAGCCGCATCGGCGGCGCCGGCAGCGCCACCGCCTTTTTGACCAGCGCCTCGTCGGGGCGCTTGACCAGCTTATTCGAAGGACCGTCGGCCATCGCGTTTGCGCGCATCACTCATTAGTTACAATCCCGGCGCCGGGAATCTTCCCGTCACTTCGCGAACCTCGCCTGCGATCTTCTCGAGCGCGCCCTCGTCGGCGGCGCGCGCGGCTTGCACGCCGCGATCGATCCACGCCGCGATCTGCTTCATCTCCGACGGGCCCATGCCGCGCGACGTCACCGCCGGCGTGCCGAGGCGGATGCCCGACGGATCGAACGGCTTACGCGGATCGAAGGGCACCGAGTTGTAGTTGAGCACGAGGCCCGCCTTGTCGAGCGCCTGCGCGGCCTTCTTGCCCGGCACTTCCTTGTTCGTGAGATCGACGAGGATCAAATGATTGTCGGTGCCGCCCGACACGAGATCGAAGCCGCGCGCGGCGAGCTCGGCGGCGAGCGCCTGGGCGTTCTCGACGATGGCGTGCGCGTATTTCTTGAACGCGTCGGTCGACGCTTCCTTGAGCGCGACCGCGATGCCGGCGGTCGTCTGATTGTGCGGGCCGCCCTGCAAGCCGGGGAACACGGCTTTGTCGATGGCGCCGGCGTGCGGCGCCTTGCACATGAGCATTCCGCCGCGCGGGCCGCGCAACGTTTTGTGCGTGGTCGTCGAGACCACGTCGGCGTGCGCCGCCGGTGACGGATGCGCGCCACCGGCGACGAGCCCGGCGATGTGCGCGATGTCGGCGACGAGGATGGCGCCCACTTCCTTGGCGATGTCGGCAAACCCTCCGAAGTCGATGGTCCGCGGAATCGCCGTGCCGCCGCACCACAAGAGCTTCGGCTGCTCTTTTTTGGCGAGCGCGCGCACCTCGTCGAGATCGACGCGGCCGGTCTCCTTCTTCACGCCGTAGGCGACCGAGCGGAAGTACTTGCCGGTGATCGACACGTTCCAGCCGTGCGTGAGGTGTCCACCGGCGGGCAGCCCCATGCCCATGATGGTGTCGCCCGGCTGACAGAACGCGAGATAGACGGCGAGGTTCGCCGGCGAGCCGGAGTACGGCTGCACGTTGGCGTGGTCGACGCCGAAGAGCGACTTGGCGCGCGCGATCGCGGTGGCTTCGATCTGATCGATGAGCTGCTGGCCTTCGTAGTAGCGCTTGCCCGGATAGCCTTCGGAATATTTGTTCTGCAGCACCGTGCCGCAGGCATCGAGCACCGCCGCCGACGTGTAATTCTCCGACGGGATGAGGCGGATCTTCTGGCGCTGCCGCTCTTCTTCTTTGGCGACCAGGCCTGCGATCTCGGGATCGACTTCGGCGAGCGCTTTGTGCATGCTCGGGTTTTACCATGCGCGCGCAGGTCGTGGTGACGATCCTCGGTGTCGTGTCGGGCGCGGCCGGCTGCGGCGGCTTCTTCGCGCGCCGCGACGTCCTGCGTGGCAACCAGGCGGTCTACGAGGGCATCCACGCGCGCGACGCGGGCAGATTGCGCGAGCTCGTCGCCGCCGACTTTCGCTGGGACGCGCCCGACGGCAAAGCGCGCACGCGCGACGAGTGGCTGGCGGCGCTGACGGCGCAGCCGGGCGAGATCGTGTCGGTGTCGGGGGCGCGCGTCACCACCGAGCTGCGCGGCGATCGCGTCACCGTCTGCGGCGTGCGACGCGCGGTCGTGCACGCCGAGGGGCGCGAGCAGATCGACGATCAGCCCTACTGCGACGACTGGCAGCGGCGCGACGGGCGCTGGCAGATCGTCGAGGCCTACGTGCCGACCTTCTGACGCCTATTTTTGACGCCTACCTCTGACGATCGATAGCGCGCTTGATCGCGCGTAGAACCGACGTGCGGCGCAGATGCAGATCCTCGTACGAATAGAGCCGCTCGAGCGTCGGGCGCGGCAGATCCTTCAAGGCGCGCATCGCGTCGCGCGCGCCGAGCCGGTCGTAACCGCCGACAGGAGGCAGATCGGAATCCACGCCCACCGTCGACGTTGTAGACGCGCCGCGTCCGACGTCAACGCCTGTGGCCAAACTGTGTGCTAGCGTCGCTGCGATGGCGCATCTGCCTTCGCTCGCGCAGTTCCACGAGGCCGCCCGGCGCGGGAACCTGGTGCCGGTGTGGCGCGAGATCGTGCTCGACGGCG
>DASXOU010000932.1:0-7614 GCA_036494045.1 Polyangia bacterium
CCGTGCAACCGTTCGCGCGCGAGAAACGCGGCGCCGAGCGGCGCGGCCAGGTCCTTGAGCTCGGTCGCGACGATGCGCACTTTTTCGCGATCGCGCTGGACGAGGAAATGCTTGTAGGCGTGCTCGCGGATGCGATCGACGAAGCGCTCGCCGAGCCGCTCGGCGATGCCGCCGCCGATGACGATGACTTCGGGATCGAGCGCGTTGGCCAGGTTGCCGGCGAGGAGGCCGAGATAATACTGCGCGTCGCGCAGGACCTTCATCATCACCGCGTCTTCGAGGTCGAGCGCTTTTTCGATCACGCTCGAGGTCAGCGTCTCGGTCTCGGCCTTGCGCATCAGCTTCGGCACCTTCGACTTCCAGCCGCGCTCGATGTGCTTTTCCACCTCGCGCTGCATCGCCGTGCGCGAGGTGAGCGCCTCGACGCAGCCGCGCTTGCCGCAGCTGCAGCGCGGGCCGTGCGGCAGGATGGTCATGTGGCCGATCTCGCCGGCGACGCCGCGGCCGCCGTGGTGCGTGTGGTGGCCGACGATGATGCCGCCGCCGACGCCGGTGCCGACGAAGATGCCGACCATGGTGCGCGTGCCCTTGCCGACGCCGTAGGCGTGCTCGCCGACGACGGCGACGCGCACGTCGTTGTCGAGGAAGACCTTGATGCCGCCGAGCGCGGACGAGAGGCGCTCGACGAGCGGCACTTTCGACCAGCCGAGGTTGGGCGCGGTGTCGACGATGCCGCGCTCCTCGTCGACGCCGCCGGGGACGCCGACGCAGATGGCGGCGAGGTCGGCGGCGCAGGCGCCCAGCTCTTCCTTGATGCGCGTGCACAGGCCGACCATGCGCTCGATGACGGCGTCGGGGCCGTCGGCGGCGACGGTCTTGCAGCGCTCGGAGTGGATGACGTGGCCGTGGATGTCGACGGCGGCGGCGTGCATCTTGGTGCCGCCGAGGTCGAAGCCGATGACGATCGAGTTGTCAGCCATGCGTCGACCGTAGCATAGTGCCCGAATGTCGATCATGCGCTTCGTGATGGTGGCGGCGCTGGCGGCGGCGGCCGCAGGATGCGGCAACGACGACTGCTCGGGGCAAAGCGTCCCGCACTGTCCCTCGACCTCGGCGGCGCAGTGCATCGACGGCCACTTTCAGTGCGTGGCGCTCGACATGGCGACGACGGGCGCGGTGTTCGATATCTTCCCGCCGGCCACGCACGACCTGTCGCAACCCGGCGACTGAGCTACAGCGAGTCGGTCGGGACCCAGCCTTCGTTGCCTTCGTCGTCGCGCACGTGCGAGTAGCTGCCCTTCTTGTCGAGCACGCGCACCTTGCGCGCCGGCGTCGTCGTCACCGCGCCGTTGCCGGCGATGGGCGCGACCGCCGCCGCCGTCGGCTCGGGCGCCGACTGCATCGGCATCGGCTTGGCGGGCGCGACGTTGTACAACCCTTGGAGGCGCCCGCGATCGGCCGCCTTCTCGGCGGCGACGTTGGCCGAGAGCTGCTCGAACGAGCGGCCCGCCGACGCCACCTCCAGCGACTGCCCGGGCTGCGTGAAGAAGTGGCCGGTGACGTGGATGATCTGCCCGTCGCCGACGCGGAAGCGCACGCCGAGCACGCCCGAGCCGCCGTATTTCGCGGCGACCGCGCGCGATGACATCAAGACGTCGACGTGCTGCTTGTCGACGACGTCGAAGAGATAGCCGCCGCCCGCCGTCTGCCAGCGCGGATGGCCGCCGTTGCCCAGCTTCTTCAAGAGGCCGCGATCGGTCTGGCCGACCTCCATCGGAAAGATCTCCTCGTTCGAGGTCTTGCCGCTCCACTTCACGTAGCCGGGAAACGCGCGCTCCAGCAGATAGTGGACCGCGTGATCGGTGGTGTAGAGGAAGCCGCCGGCGTTGACGAAGCGGCGCACGCGCTCGCGCGCCGCGGCCGACATTTCGCCGGTGCAGTTGACCATGAGCACCTGCTGGCCGTGGAGCGGCAGCTGCGGCAGGTCCTCCGGATCGACGACGACGAATTTCACCTGCGCCTTTTGCATCACGTGCTCCATGTGATCGGCGGAGCCGCGCACGACCACGACCTCGGCCTGGCGCAGGCGCTCGAGATCGGCCACGTGCGCCTGCGCGGGCGCGGCCAGCGCGGCGACGACGGAAGCGGCGGCGAAAGCGACGAACGAGCGCATCATGACGGCCTCCCGTTTGGTGCAACGCACGACGCGCGCCGTTCGATCTGCCGTGCTACGATCGCGCCATGGACGTCGATGAGGCGATCGAGCTACCGATCGATGGCGAGCTGGATCTACATACGTTCGCGCCGCACGAGGTGAAAGAGCTGGTCGCCGAGTACGTCGAGGAAGCGGCGGGGCGCGACATCCTCGAGCTGCGCATCGTGCACGGCAAGGGCACGGGCGCGCTCCGGCGGTTGGTGCACGCGGTCTTGGAGCGCCACGAGCTGGTGGTCGCGTTCCGGCTCGCCGACGAGCCCGAGGGCGGCTGGGGCGCCACGCTCGTGCAGCTGCGTCCGCCTCGCCGAGGCTGACGTGGACCTGTTCCTCATCCGCCACGCCCACGCCATCGACGGCGCGGACATGCGCGACGACGATCGGCCGCTGTCGGCGCAAGGGCGCAAGCAGGCGCTCGAGGTCGGCGGCGCGCTGGGAAAGCAGAAGGTGCGCTTCGCGCGCATCGTCACGAGCCCGCTGGTGCGTGCGGTCGAGACCGCCGAGCTGGTCGCGGTCGCGGTCGGCTTCGACGGCGGGCTCGACGTGCACGACGCCATGCGGCCCGACGGCAGCTGGAAGCATCTTTTGCGCGACGTGCTTATGCAGCACGATCACACCGGCGGTCGATCGAGCTCCTTGGCGCTCGTCGGTCACGAGCCGACCATCGGGCACTACTTGTCGAAGCTTTTGCATCAAAAAGGGCTGTCGATGCAAAAGGGCGCGGTGGTGCGGCTCGATTGGATCGACGCCGATTCGCCCGCCAAGCTGGTCTGGACGGTCTCGCCCAAGCGCCTCGATCCGTCGCCGACGCTCTGATATCGTCGCTGGATGACCCGCATCCATCAGTGTCGTCGCGTCGAGGCGCAGGCGGCCGGCGACGCGCTTCCGTTCGTGCTGCCCGGCGCGCGCGCCACGTTCACGCCGGCGCGCGAGGTCAACGTGCGCCACTTGCGCATCGAGGTCGCGCTCGACTTTCCGGCCGGCGCCATCGACGGCGTGACCACGCTGACGCTGGTGCCGCTCGCCGATGGGAGCGCGCGGGTGGCGCTCGACGCCGTCGAGATGCAGCTGCACGCGGTCACGCTCGCCGACGGCGCGGCGCTCGATTACACGTACGACGGCGCGCGCATCGCCTTCGCGCTGCCCGACGGCAAAGAGGGCGCGCCCGTCGACGTGGTGGTGCGCTATCGCTGCGCGCCGCGGCGCGGGATCTACTTCATCCGGCCCGACGAGCTGCATCCGGCGCGGCCGTGGCAGGCGTGGTCGCAAGGGCAGGACGAGGACAATCGCGCCTGGTTCCCCTGCTTCGATCATCCGAACGTGAAGTCGACGTCCGAGGTGATCGCGACGGTGCCGGCGAAGATGACGGTGCTGTCGAACGGCGCGCTCGTCGAGGACAAGGTGACCGGCGATCGGCGCACCGTGCATTTCAAGCAGGACGTGGCGCACTCGAGCTACCTCGTGACGCTGGTGGCCGGGGAATATTCGCATTTGAAAGATCGCAACGGAAACGTCGAATTGCATTACTTCGTGAACCCGGGACGCGAGGAGGACGCGCCGCGCAGCTTCGGCAATACTGGCAAGATGATCGAATTGTTCGCCGACAAGACCGGGCGCGAATATCCCTGGAAACGATATTCGCAAATCACTGTAGCCGAATTCATCTTCGGCGGCATGGAGAACACCAGCGCCACCACGCTGACGGATCAGACGCTGCACGACGCGCGCGCGCACCTCGATTTCTCGTCGGAGCCGCTGATCGCGCACGAGCTGGCGCATCAGTGGTTCGGCGATCTCTTGACCTGCCGCAGCTGGTCCGAGGGCTGGCTCAACGAAGGCTTCGCCACGTACATGGAGCTGGTGTGGAAAGAGGCGAGCGCCGGGCGTGACGAGGCCGACTACGATCGGCTCGCCGATCAAGAGGCGTATCTCGATGAGGACGGGCATCGTTATCGCCGGCCGATCGTGACCAACGTCTTTCACGAGCCGATCGACGTCTTCGATCGGCACTTGTACGAAAAGGGCGGCTGCGTTTTGCACATGCTGCGCTCGGAGCTCGGCGACACACGCTTCTGGAAGGCGATGCGTCACTACGTCGCCAAGCACGCCGGCGGCAGCGTCGAGACGCGCGATCTGGCGCGCGCCGTCGACGAGGCGACCGGCTGGAATCCCGATCGCTTCTTCGAGCAGTGGGTGTGGAAGGCGGGGCATCCGGAGCTGAAGATCGAGAGCTCGTGGGACGACGACGCCAAGGTGTGCAAGCTGCAAATCGCGCAGACGCAGAACGTCGAGGGTGAGACGCCGCTGTTTCATTTTCCGCTGCCGGTGCGCTTCGACGTCGACGGCGCCGCGCACGACGTGACGCTGACCGTGGCGGCGGCGGCCGAGACGTTCGTGGTGCCGCTCGCCGGCAAGCCGTCGCAGGTGGTGATCGATCCCGGCAACAACGTCTTGAAGACACTCGACGAGAAGAAGGCGGACGAGCTGTGGATGGCGCAGCTCGCGGGCGCCGAGATGGCGATCGATCGGGTGCGCGCGGCGCGGGCGCTGGCGAAGACCGGGAATCCGACGGTTACCGAGGCGCTCGCCAAGTCGATGCGCGAGGACGCGTCGTGGATCGTGCGTGGCGAGGCGGGCATCGCGCTCGGCGCCATCAAGAGCGACGCGGCGCGCGACGCGATCGCCGCCGCCGTGGGGAAGGAAGCGCATCCGAAGGCGCGGCGCCACCTCGTCAAGGCGCTGGGCGCGTTTCGCGGCGACGAGCGCGCGGCCGCCGCGGTGCTGCCGACGCTGGCGCGCGACGCGAGCTACTTCGTCGAGGCGGAGAGCGCGATGTCGCTGGCCAAGACGCGCTCGCCGCGCGCGTTCGACGCGCTGGTGGCGGCGATGACGCGGCCGTCGTATCTCGACGTCATCCAATCGATGTGCCTGTCGGGCATCGCCGAGCTGCGCGATGAGCGCGGCATCGAGATCGCGCTCGAAGCGGCGAAAGACGGCAAGCCGGTGATCGGCCGGCGCGCAGCCATCGCCGTTCTCGGCGCGCTCGGCGGCGAGTATCCGGCGCACAAGCGGCGCGTGCGCGAGACGCTGGTCGAGCTGCTCGACGATCGCGACTTTCGCGCGCGCATCGCCGCCGTCGAGGCGCTGCGGGTGCTCGGCGATCCCGAGGCGGTGGGCGCGCTCAAACGGGCCGAGGGCAAGGATCTCGACGGGCGCGTGCGGCGGCGCGCGCGCGAGGTGGCCCGGCGGCTGGCCGAGGGCGGCGCGCAGGACGAGCAGGTGCGCGCGCTGCGCGACTCGGTCGAGAAGTTGCAAGACGAAAGCCGTGAGCTCAAGGAGCGCGTGATGAAGCTCGAGGCGCGCAAGTGAAGATCTCAGGGCGGCTGGTACGCTCGTCGCTGCGCTATCTGCGCGAGCGCGAGGGCGCGGCGGCGGTCGGGCAGGTCGCCGCGCAATTTCCGCAGCACGCGTTTTTGCAGGCGGCGCAAGTGGGCGACGGCTGGATCGCGCTCGACGCCTGGCTCGAGGTGCTGGCGGCGGTCGAGGCGCGCTTCGGCGATCCGCCGACGCTGCGCCTCCTCCGCGAGATGACGCGCGCGACCATGGCCGCGGCGGTGTCGACGGTGTGGGGCACGTTCCTGGCGTCGGCGACGCCCGATCAGCTGATGGGGCGCGTCGGCGACTTCTGGTCGGTCAGCTTCGACACCGGCACGCTCGCCGTCGTCGAGCGCGCGCACGGACGCGCCAAGCTCGCCGTCGACGGCTGGCGCGATCCGCCGCGCGAAGTCGGCGCCATGGTCGCCGAGGCGTGCGCGGTGTTCCTGGCGCGCGTCGGCGTGGGCGCGCCGCGCGTCGTCGCCAGCGTCGTCAATGGGCGTCTGGAGATCGACGGCGCGTGGTAGCCGCGTACTGCCAGTCGACGAGGCCGCCGAGCCAGCTCGCCAGGCCGAGCACGGCCACGCCGAGCGCCGAGAGCACGAACGGCGCCGGCGGCGTGGCGATCGCGCCGCGCGCCGAAAGTCGCAGCACCAGGCTGGCGCTGAAGAGCGCCGCGGCCACGAGGTTCGCCAGCGCGTGCCAGCGCGCGGTGCGGCGCGCCGGCGAGCCGCGCGGAAGACGCGTGCGATAGTCCCACGCCTCGGTGACGCCCGCCGCCAACATCGCCACCAGGCCGGCGATGACGTTGAACAGCGCCGCCTCGACGAAGGGCGCGCCGCCGGCGAGGGCGACGACGTCGAACACGAAGCTCATGCCGAGCAGCACCAGCGGCACCTGGGCGACGAGCGTGTGCGGAAGCGGGCGCGATTCGGACGTCACACCCAGGGATATAAGCCGGTATGCGGCTTGCTTCATCCCTCGCCATGGGCAAGCGCCGTTCGAGTCATCCGGGGCCCGACTATTACAAGGTGCAGGGCGGGCACGTCGAGGATCGCGACCTCGCGGCGATGAGCAAGCGGGCGCTCGTCCGCGAGGCGGCGCGGCTGAAGCAGAAGGGCGGCCCGCTGACGACGGCGCCCAAGCGCAAGCGCGCGCCCAAGCCGGGCAAGAGCGAGCCGGCGGTGGTGCCGGCGGCGGTGACGCGCGCCAGCGATCGCGAGATCGGGCGTGCCGTCGGACGCGAGGTCGGTCGCGAGTTTGCGCGCATGAACGAGCGGCGGGCGCCGCGGCGGGTCAAGCGCGCGGCGCCGGTGCGCGAGCGGGATTATCCGACCTATCTCGGCGCGGCGACGCGCGGGATCGTGCGTCGCGTGGCGCGGATGGCGCTGGCGCCGTTCGCGCTGGCGCGCGCGGTGGTCGAGCGCCTCCGTAAGCACGAGTAGCGCAAGCGCGAGTAGCCGTCGCGGCGCGCGGAATCGTGATTCGCGCGCCAGTTTGCGTATGATGCGACGGTGGCTCGTCGCATCGGCTGGCTGTGCGCGCTCGCGCTTCTGACCGCGGCGGAGCCGTCGCGCGGGACGCTCGACGCGTTCGCCGACGCCGTCGTCGAGCGGGCGCGGCCGCATCTTACGCCGGCCCGCGATCTCGACGTCGCGGTGGCGGTCGCCGGATCGTGGCCACGGCTGGGCGACGATCTGGC
Source organism: Polyangia bacterium (assembly GCA_036494045.1). Lineage (GTDB taxonomy): Bacteria > Myxococcota_A > Polyangia > Palsa-1104 > Palsa-1104 > JAQBQH01. The sequence goes on from DASXOU010000932.1 coordinate 7,290, forward strand.
GGCGCTGGTGATCGCGCGGCTCAAGGCGCTCGGCGTGCGCTCGGTGGCGCGTGGCGACGGCGACGCGGCGTGGGCGCGCGCGGCCGGCTACGAGCGGCTGGTGCGGCTCGATCTCGATGTCGGCGGCGGGCGGCTGCGCGCCTCGGGCAGCGTGCTGGCGCTGACGACGTCGCCGTGGACGGCGCCGACGGAGCTGCGCGCGCACCTCTACGTGGAGACGCCGCTCGACGCCGAGCTGCGCGCGTATCTGCCGCCGGTGACGACGCCGCCCGGGCGCTGGCAAGCGCTCGGTGTGCCGGTGGGCGACGTCGACGTACTCGCGCTC
>DASXOU010000933.1:0-2277 GCA_036494045.1 Polyangia bacterium
TCGCTTTTGCTGCAAGCGGTGACCGGGCTGTGCATGGCCAGCTTCTATGCGCCGTCGTCGACGACGGCGTGGGCCGCGGTCGCGTACATTCAACAAGAGGTCACGCTCGGCTGGTTCATTCGCGGGCTGCACTCGGCGGGCGCGAGCTTGACGGTGACGCTCCTCGGCCTGCACCTCGTGCAGACGATCGCGGCCGGCAATTACGCGACGGCGCCGCGGCGCAACTGGATCCTCGGCCTGGCGGCCGGCGGGTTGGTGCTGGCGTTCGCGCTCACCGGCTATCTGTTGCCGTGGGATCAGAAGGGCTACTGGGCGACGCAGGTGGCGACCAGCCTCCTCGGCGAGACGCCGCTCGTCGGCGATTATCTGCGCCGCGTGGTGCAGGGCGGCGGCGACTACGGCAACTTGACGCTCACCCATTTCTACGCGCTGCACACGATGCTGCTGCCGGCCCTTCTGGCGACGCTGGTGATCGTGCATGTGCGCTGGGCGCGGCGGGCGAGCGCGTGGTGGCCGGAGGACGCGTGGCGCGACGCGATCGCCTGCGCGGCCGTCGTCGCCGTCGGCTACGCGATGGTGGCGCGCTCGCACGGCGCGCCGTTGGAGGCGCCGGCCGATCCGTCGTCGGCGTACGATGCGCGGCCCGAGTGGTATTTCCTGCCGCTGTTTCAGATGCTGAAGTATCTGCCGGGCAAGCTCGAGACCATCGGCGCGCTCGGGCTGCCGCTCGTCGTCGGCGGCGTGCTCGTGCTGTTGCCGCGCGCGCCCAGGCGCACGGCGCTGCTTGCCGTGGTGGCGATCTTCGCCGGCGGCGCGGCGCTCGGCGTGGCTGCGCACTTCGACGACGCGCACAACGAGGCCTATCGGCGCGGGCGCGAGCGCGCGGAGAACGACGCGCGGCGGGCGCTGGCGTTGGCGCGGCTGGGCGTGCCGCCGGCCGGCGGCCTCGCGGTCTACGACAACGATCCGGCGGCGCGCGCGCGCAAGCTGTTCGCCGCGCGCTGCGCCGGCTGCCACGTGCTCGACGGCGCGGGCGAAGCGAAGGGCCCGCTTCTGACCGGCTGGTCGTCGCGCGCGTGGCTCACCGATTTTCTCGCGCGCCCCGACGACGCGCGCTACTTCGGCGGCACCAAGAAGCTGCACGGCATGAAGACGGTCAAGGCGAGCGGCGACGATCTGCGCGCGCTCGTCGAATGGATCTATTCGCAAGGCGGCGGCACCTTCGACGCGGCGCTGGCGGCGCGCGGCGCCGCGATCTACAAGCGCGACGACTGCGATGACTGCCACTCGGCCGACGGCAAGACCGAAGGCGTCGACGGCGCGCCCAACTTCGCCGGGCGTGCCTCACTCGCGTGGATCGAGCGCCTCATCCGCGACGGCAGCGCGCCGATGCTGTTCTCCGATCACAACGAGATGGCCAAGTTCGGCAGCGACAAGCTCGGCGACGACGACGTCGCGGCGCTGGCGGCGTTGGTAGCCGGTCAGCGATCGTAGCGGAGCAGGCGGCGCAAGAGCGCGCCGGCGGCGTCGAGGCGGATCTCGGCGTCGACGTCGGCGAGCGCGGCCACGAGCGCGTCGCGGCCGGCGGCCATGGGCGCCAGCCGCGCCAGCGCGTCGCGGCGCTCGCGCGCGTCGGGCGAGCGCGCCGCCGACTGCAGGACGCCGAGGCCGCGCGGATCGCCGAGGCGCGCCAGCTCTTCGGCGGCGTCGAGGCGGCGCGGTGTCCCGAGCGCGCCGACGAAGACCGGCAGCGCCTGATCGTGGCGCCCGGTGGCGGCGGCGGCGCGCGCGGCGGCGAGGCGCACGTCGATATCCGCGTCGCCGAGATGCGCGAGCGCGAGCGCGTTGCCCTCGCGGCCGAGCTCGCCGGCGGCGTTCATCGCGGCCACGCGCAGCGCCGGATCGCGATCGTCGGCGGCGGCGCGCACGGCAGGCAACGCAGCGCTGGCGTGGCCGACGCGCGAGAGTTGGACCGCCGCGCGCAAGGCGACGTAGCGGGCACCGGCGCCGGTCGACGCTTCCGGCCCGGCGGCGAGCGCGAGCAGCTGATTGCCGACGGCGTCGCGGCCGAGGCGCACGAGCGCGCCCAGCGCCGCCAGCCGCACGCCGAGCGAGCGATCCTCGAGCGCGCTCGAGATCTCGCCGAGCGCGCTGCGATCGCCAAAGCGCGCCAGGGCCGCCAGCGCCTGGCCGCGCACGCCGGCGTCGTCGTCGCGGAGGAGCCGATCGAGCAGCGCGCGCGCGCCGTCGGGCTTCCACTGCGCGATCGCGGTGGCC
>DASXOU010000934.1:0-13549 GCA_036494045.1 Polyangia bacterium
AGCGTCGCGAGTTGGACGTCCTGATCGTCGAGGACGTTTCGCGACTCGCGCGTAACCAGTCGGATGCGACGCGGCTCTACGAGGAGCTTGCCTATTACGGCGTGCAGCTCATCAGCTTGGGCGACGGCATCGACACGCAGCAGAAAGGCGCCAAGCTGCAATTCGGCGTCAAGGCGCTGTTCGCCGATATCTACCTCGACGATCTGCGCGACAAGACCCTACGCGGCATGGAGGGGCGCGCGCACGCGGGACTCGCAACAGGTGGGCGCCTGCTCGGCTATCGCTCCGTGGCGCTGACAGATGCGTACGGGAAGCCGGCCGGCTTCAAGGTTGAGATCGATCCGGAGGCGTCAGCTATCGTGCGCCGGATCTTTATCTCGTATCTGTCGGGGCTGTCGTTCAACGGGATCGCGATCGCGCTCAACAATGATCATGTGCCGTCGCCTCGCGACAAGACGCAGCACAAGCGCAAGGTCGGTTGGTCACACTCGACAATCCGCGCGATCCTCTACAACGAGCGCTACGCGGGCGTGTGGACCTTCAACGAGCGCCGATGGGTCAAGATCCCGGGCACCAATCGTCGCCGTCCCGAACGCAAGGATGCGTCGGAGATCGTGCGGACCGTGCGCGAGGATCTTCGGATCATCGACCACGACACCTGGGACGCCGTTCGAGATCGCCTGCGCAATACCAAAGAGAAGTTCACGCGCGAAGCCGACGGCAAGCCGAAGGGCCGCGCACACGGCGCCGTGAGCCATCATCCGTTCTCGGGTTTGCTCGAATGCGCCGCCTGCGATGGCCCGATGGTGATCGGGGGCGGCGAAGCCGGCCGACGCTACTACGCATGCTCCAACAGCCGGCGCGGGCGCTGCAAGAACCGCAAGACCGTCCTGGCGAGCGTCGTGCGGACAAAGCTGCTCGCTGGCTTCCGCGAGCGCCTGTCCTCGCCCGATGGCATCGCGTGCGCGCGTAAGAAGACCGCCGAGCACCTGGGCGAGATGGCCCGCAATCGAGAGGCTGAGATCCGGGAGAAGCGCGCCCGGCTCGCCCGTATCGACAAGCGCATCGGCAACCTCGTCGACGTGCTGGCATCGGGCGAGCGGTCGGAGGCCATTTCGCACGCCCTGCGTGACATGGAGGCGCACAAGGCGACCGAGCACCAGGCGATCGACGCACTTAATGAAGTAGGGGTGCAGCCGATCCGGCTGCCGAGCCCGGACGAGGTGATGGACCGGATTTTCGATCTCGAAGCGCGGATGGACCAAGACCCGATCGCGGCGCGCGAGGAGCTTCGCCGCTACCTCGACGGCGCCAAGGTCTGCCTGGAGATCGATGAGAACGGGAACTACGTGGCCAAGTGGGCGCTATTGCCCCTGATCCTCTTGGCAGATACATACAAAAACGCCCCCGGGGTCACCGGGGGCGTTTCCGAACGCAGACAGGCTACGTTTGTGGTAGCGGGGGCCGGATTTGAACCGACGACCTTCGGGTTATGAGCCCGACGAGCTACCAGGCTGCTCCACCCCGCAACAAGTGGCGAGGAATCTAGCCGGTTGAGGGGGAGAGTCAAGGAAAAAGGGGCGCGCGAAGCGGGGATATAATTGGGGGATGGCGAGCGACGCGTTTGCGTTGGTGCCGCTGCGGGCCGGGGCCCGCGGGCTCGTCGAGGAGTGCGCCGAGGGGCTCGAGCTCTTTTCCAAGGCGCTCGCGCCGCTCGAGCAGCTCGGCGGCGGACACGAGCTGCGGCCCGTTTGTCATCAGCTGATGGCGCTCGTCGGCACCGAGGTGGTCGTTGCCGTCGCTGGCGCGCGGCGCGGCGCGGCGCTGAGCGCGGCGCTCGGGATCGATCTGCTCGTCGACGAGCCGGCGCCGGGTGTGACGGTGTGGCTGCGCAACGCGGCCGAGCTCGGGTATCGCGCGAGCTGGGCCGACGGGAGCGAGAGCTCGTCGGCCGACGAGAGCGCGGCGCTGCGACGGGCGCTCGAGCAGATCGAGGCGGCGGCGCGCGCGGAGGCCGAGCGCGCGGGCGGGCTCGACGAGGCGTTGCGCGCGGCGATGGCGGCGGTGGCGCAGACCGAGGCGGTCGTGACGACGACGCCACCGACGGCGGAGCACGCGGTGATTGCGGTCGGGCCGCCGGCGGTGGTGTTGGCGCGGACGCGCGCGTTGTTGCGCGCGCCGGAGTCGCGGGAGCCGCCGTTGCGATCGTGGGTGGGCGCGTTCTTCGCGCGGTTGTGGGCGTGGATCGCGCGGCTCTTCGGAGGCGCGCCCGTCGGTGGCGAGCGCACGCTGGCGGCGGGCGGAGGTGCGAGGGCACGCGCGACGACGGCGGGGACGGCGGCGACGGCGGGAACCGCGCCGGCGACGACCGCGCCGGCCTTGACGGCAACCGCAACTACGACAACGGCGGCAGCGACGGCGAACGCGAGCGAGCGCGCCGACGTGAGCGCGGCGGTGCGGCGGCGCGAGCGCAAGCGGATGCGTGACGCGCTCACGACCGCGCTCGACGTCGCCGAGGCGCGCGAGCACGAGCTCGCGGCGAGCCGCGCGCGCGTCGAGACGCTCGCGGCCGACCGCGCCGAGGCGCAGCGCCGGCTCGAGCATCATCGCAGCGAATGCGAGCGGCGCATCCTCATGCGCGTGCGCGAGCTGTCGCGCAGCGACGCGCCCGTCGAGGTCGAGGTCGCCGCGCCCTACTCGCCCGACGGCGTGGTGCTGCTCATCGCCGGCGCCGCGCACGATCCGTCAACCGACGCCGTCGACGCCACCGTCGTCGTGCAGGGCGACGCGCCGTACGAGCTCATCGCGCGCGTCCTTCAGATCCGCGATCAGCGTCCGGCCGAGGTCGGGCGGCGGCTGGCGACGGCGCTGTGCAGCTGCCGCAACCAGATCGTCGACCTCGACGAGCGCGGGCGGCAGGCGCATCGCGCGCGCGTCGGCGAGCTGACGGCGCAGCAACTGGCCGCGCCGGCGCGCGTGCGCGAGCGCGAGCTCACGGCGGCGCAGCGGCCGGTCGCGCAGCAGCTCGAGCGCATCGTCGACGAAGCGGCCAGCGAGCTCGAGCGGCTCGTCGAGGAAGTGCGACGCGGCTGGCAGGCACGCATCGCCGCCTGTGACGGGATCGAGCTTCTGCGCGCGGAGGTCGGCGGCATCGAAGACGGCGCCGCGCATCGCTTGTCGCTCGTGTGCGACGAGCTGCGCGAAAAGATGACGGTGCAGTTCGTGCGGCTCGTTCTCGAGCAGTCGCGCTCCCTGCGGCAAGAGCTGTTGCGCAAGCGGCACGAGGTCGCGCGCGGGCGCTCGCCCAAAGTGGAAGAGACGTTCGACGACGTGCGGCTGGTGCTACCGGCGTCGCTCGATCAGGCGTTCGCGGCGCTGCGCGCGCCCGATCTCGGCGAGCTCCTCGCGAACGAGCGCAGCCTCTTCGATCCGCTCTTTCGCACTGTCGCGCGCGAAAAGCGGCAGTGCCAGAGCCGGCTCGACGCGCGGCTCGACGACATCGAGCGCACCACCGCGCGCGAGCTCTACGCCTCGACGGCGTCGCTGTCGCCGCTCTTGCTCTCGACGCTGGGCGGGCTCCTCGACGAGCTTCTGCGCGTGCACGCCTCGTGGATCCAAGAGCGGATCGACGACGAAGCGCGCGCCGACGGCGAGCGCGCGGCGATCCTGGCGCCGGCGCTCGCGCTCGTCGAGCCGTTGGCGGCGAGCGAGTCGCGCCTGGTGGCGCTCGTCGAGTCGGTCAGCGCAGGTGCGTCGCGGCCGCGATCGCCAACGACGCCAGGACGATGATCGCGGCCACGACGGCGTAGCGCACCGCGCGCCGGCGGCCGGCGCCCTTGCCGGCGCGCCTGCGCTCGCCTTCGGGCGTTGCGTCGAGCGCGGCCAGAAATTCGGCGGCGTCGGCGAAGCGATCGTCGGGATTCTTGGCGAGCGCGCGCACGATCACGCGCTCGAGCGCCTCGGAGATGCCGCGCCCCGCCGCTGCCGTGCGCGGCGGCACCGGCGGCTCGTCTCGATGCTTCTGCAGGATCTCGAACGGCTCCGATCCGACGAACGGGCGAAAGCCGACGGCCAGCTCGTACAGCAGCACGCCCGTCGAGTAGAGATCGGTGCGCGGATCGGTCTTGATGCCGCGCGTCTGCTCGGGCGACATGTAGCTCGGCGTGCCCGGCACCACGTTGGCATTCGACTGCGACAGCCGCGCATCATTAATATGCGCGAAGCCGAAGTCGAGGATCTTGACCACCTCGCCGACGCCGGCGAGCTCGGTGATCATGATGTTGTCGGGCTTGAGGTCGCGATGGATGATGCCGTGGCCGTGCGCGTGGCCGACGCCGAGCAGCACCTGGCGGATGAGCGCGACGGCGCGCGCCGGCGTCATCGCCGCGGTGCCGACCTCCTCGGTGAGCGGCACGCCGGCCACCAGCTCCATCACGATGTACGGCCGCTCGGCGTGGGTGCCGACGTCGAGGATCGAGACACAGTTGAGGTGCTGCAGCCGGCTGAGCGCGCGCGCCTCGCGGGCGAAGCGGCGCACGTACTCGTTGTTCGACGAGTACTCCTCGTGCAGGAGCTTGAGCGCCACCTGGCGTCCGAGGTTGGCGCGCTCGGCGAGGTAGACGACGCCGAAGGCGCCGATGCCGAGCTGATGCAGGATGCGCCAGCGCCCGTCGACGGTCGCGTCGATCAGTGGATCGCGTCCGGAGCGCGGCGCCTCTGCCATGGCCGGCGTCGAGTGTATCAGACGCGCGCGCCGTGGCGCGGTTGACATTCGTTCATGTGGCCGATATTTTGTGTGCTAACTAATTCATGCTGCGACGCGAGCTCAAAGAGGATCTCGATCGGATCGTGGAGACGATCATCTATCTCGTCACCGAGAGCCGGCGGCTCTCCAAGGAAGAGGCCGGGCGCTATGGCGTCACGCCGACGCAGCTCAGCGTCTTGAAGCTGCTGCAGGAGATCGGCGACCTGTCGCTCGGCTCCTTGTCGAAGGAGATAAAAGCGCACAACTCGACCGTCACCGGGATCGTCGATCGCATGGAGGCGGCGGGCCTGGTCGAGCGCGTGCGCTCGGGCGACGACCGGCGCGTCTGGATCATCCGGCTCACCGCTGCCGGGCGCAAGGTGGCGGAGCGCGCGCGCGTGTCGCCGTGGGATCTGTTGCGGCAGGCGCTCGCCGAGCTGTCGCCGGGGGATCAGGAGAAGCTGATGGCGCTGATGCGCAAGGTCGCGGTCAACGTGCAGAGCGCCGTGCAGCCGCGCCGCACAAAGGAGAATGGCAATGGCTCTCGGCGATAAGGTCATCGTCACCTGCGCCGTCACCGGGGCGGTGACGACCAAGCGGCAGTGCGCGGCGATTCCGTATACCGCGGTCGAAATTGGCGAAGAGTGCCGGCGCGCCTACGAAGCGGGCGCGACGGTAGTGCACGTGCACGGGCGCAGCGACGACGGGCAGCCATCGTACGATCCGGCGGTATTCGAGGCGTACAAGCGCGAGATCGAGGCGCGCTCGCCGGTGATCATCAACTTCTCCACGGGCGCCGTCGGATTGACCAAGGAGCAGCGCATCAACCACGTCTTGAAGACGCGGCCTCATATCGGCGCGCTCAATATGGGTTCGATGAATTATTCGAAGTATTCGGCGAAGCGGAAGGAATTCGTTTTCAGCTTCGTGTTTTCCAATCCATTCGACGAGATCATCTTCTATTTGCGGCAGATGAACGAGACCGGCGTGCGGCCCGAATGCGAATGTTTCGATACCAGCCACGTGGCGTCGCTGGAGCCGCTCATCGATATGGGGCTCATGAAGGGGCCCATCGATATCAATATCGTGCTCGGGGTCATGGGCGGCGCGCCGGCCACGCCCGATCATTTGAATTTCATCGCCACCCATTTGCCGGCGGGCGCGGTGTGGAAGACGACGCCGATTTCGCAGGCGACCTGGCCGCTGACATCGATGGCGCTGGGGATGGGCGGCAACGTGCGCGTCGGGCTCGAGGACAACTTCTATTTGCCGTCGGGCGAGATGGTGAAGTCGAACGGCGAATTGGTGGCGCAGGCGGTGTCGATGGCGCGCGCCGCGGGGCGGACGCCGGCGACGGTGGAAGAGACGAAGCAGATTCTCGGGATTACCCGGTAGCGAGCCAATCATGAATATGAAGGATCGCGTCAAGGAGCTCGAAGAGCGGCGGCTGCGAATCAAGCAGATGGGCGGCGAGGAGAAGCTCCGAAAGCAGCACGACCGCGGCAAATGGAGCGCGCGCGAGCGGCTCGATCGGCTGTTCGACGAGGGAAAATGGTTCGAGGTCGGGATTCACGGGACGCAAATGGCGCATTTCGGCGCGGACAAGCCGCCGGCCGACGCCGTGATTTGCGGATATGGGCGCGTCGACGGGCGGATGGTGTGCGCGGCGGCCTATGATTTCACGGTCAAGGGCGGATCGATCGGGCAGACCGGCGAGACCAAGGTTTCGCGGCTGCGCGAATTGGCGCTGCGAAATCGGATTCCGATGGTGTGGTTCATCGATTCCGCGGGGGCGCGAATCGATCCGCAATCGGGGCAGAATGGGGATTTATTGTCGCTGTTCGCCGGCGCGGGGGCGCTGTTTCGCGAAGAAGTGATCATGTCGGGCGTGATTCCGCTGGTGGCGGCGATGGTCGGGCCGGGCGCAGCGGGGACGGCCTATATCCCGGGATTGGCCGATTTCGTGCCGATGCTCAAAGACATCGGATCGATGGCGCTGGGCGGGCCGCCGCTGGTGAAAGCAGTGACCGGGCAGGATATCAGCGAGCAGGAGCTCGGCGGTACCAAGGTGCACGCGGAGAAGTCGGGCGTCGGCGACGTGGAGGTCGCGGACGATTCGGAATGCATCGGCGTGATCAAGGAATATCTGTCGTTCTTCCCGTCCCATTGCGAAGAGAAGCCGCCCATTGTGGTCTGCAAGGATCCGATCGAGCGGAAGGACGAGAAGCTGCTCGAGATCCTGCCCGAGTCGACGCGGCAATCGTACGATATGTACGAGATCATCAAGCGCGTCGTCGATTATGGTCGCCTCCTCGATATCAAGCCGAAGTTCGCCAAGGCCATCATTACGGGGCTGGCCCGTATCGGCGGTCGGCCGTGCGGAATCGTGGCGAATAATCCGCGGCAAATGGGCGGCATTCTCACCAATGATTCGGCCGATAAGGCGGCCCATTTCATTCAGATCTGCGACGCGTTCAATATTCCGCTCGTATTTTTGATGGACGTGCCGGGATTCATGGTGGGAAGTAAAGTCGAGCACGAGGGGATCATTCGGCACGGGGCCAAGATGCTGCACGCGATGGCGTCGGCGACGGTGCCGAAGCTGACGGTCGTGGTTCGCAAGGGATATGGCGCCGGATATTTCGTGATGGCTGGGCGCGCGTACGAGCCGGATCTGATCGTGGCGTGGCCGGGCGCGGAGATCAGCGTCATGGGCGCGGACGGAATGGTCGGGATCGCGTCGCGGAAGTTGTTTCCCGACGGGAATCCGCCGCCGGAGGTCAAGCAGCAATTGGCGGCGGCGATTCAACAGCATATCGATATCTATAAGGTCGCGGGCTGGGGGCTCGTCGACGACGTGATCGATCCGCGCGATACGCGCGCGGTGTTGGCGCTCGGGCTCGAATTGTCGTGGAACAAGCGGGTCGAACGGCCGTGGCGCAAGCACGGCGTCATGCCGGTCTGAGGGCGGCGCAAGGAGAAGCCATGCTCGACTTTACGGATGAGCAGAAGATGGCGCGCACGATGCTGCGCCAGTGGGCGGACAAGGAATTGGCGCCGCACGTGGCCGCGATGGAGAAAGGCGAAATCCTGCCTTACGACATCATGCGCAAGCTGATTCGCGCATTCGGAATGGACGAATTGGTGCGCGCCCAATTCAAGAAGCTCGCCGAGGAGAAACCTGCCGATAAAGCGGATAAGGGCGAGAAGCGCGAGCGCGGCGCGGGCGGCGATCCGGGGCTCATGGCGGTGGTATCGATGGAATTGTCGCGCGTGTGCCCGGGATTCTGCCTGGCGTTCGGCGCCTCGCTCGGGCTCGCCGGCGGCGCCATCATGGCCAAAGGCAATCACGCGCAGAAGCTGAAATGGGCGCTGCCGATTCTCACGATGGAGAAGATCGGCGCCTGGGGAATGACCGAGCCCGGCGCCGGCTCGGACGCGTTCGGCGCCATGCGCACCACGGCGCGGCGCGACGGCGAGCATTTCGTATTGAATGGGCAGAAGACGTTCATTACCAATGCGCCGTTTGCCGATACTTTTGTCATATACGCCAAGCTCGATGGTAACGAGGATTCGCGATATCGGCCGTTTCACGCGTTCATCATCGAGCGCGGAACCCCGGGATTATCGACGGGCAAGCCGATGGACAAGATGGGCATGCATTCGTCGCCCACCGGCGAGGTGTTTCTCGAGGACGTGCGCGTGCCCGCCGAGCAGCTCCTCGGCGGCCGGCTCGAGGAGCACGCGCGCGAAGAGGCGCGCGACGTGTTTCACGGCGAGCGCACGGGAATGGCGCCGATGTGCCTGGGTATCATCGAGCGCTGTCTCGAGGATTCGCTCGCGTATTCGAAACAGCGCGAAACCTGGGGCAAGAAGATCGCCGAGTATCAATTGGTCCAGGAGAAGCTGGCGCGCATGTATGTGGCGCGGGAAAACGTGCGCAACATGCTGTTTCGGCAGCTCGAGAAGCTGCACAAGAAGATCCCGATCTCGATGGCCGAGGCCTCGGCGTGCAAGCTCTATTGCGCGCGGGCGACGACGGACGTGACGCTCGAAGCGATTCAGATCATGGGCGGCAACGGATATATGCGCGAATATCACGTCGAGATGCTGATGCGCGACGCCAAGCTCTTGCAGATCGGCGGCGGCGCCGACGAGATCCAGATCATCACCGTCGCGCGGCACCTGCTCAAGGATGGCGTTCCGGCGTAGGGCGCGCGTGCTAGGCTGGCCGCCGCATGTCCGAGAAGAATTCCCATTCCGAGCAGCACGAGGAAGCCTCGCGCGGCGCGGTGCTGCGCAACTTCGTGTTCGGGACTTCCGACGGCCTGGTGACGGTGCTGGCGTTCGTCGCCGGCGTCTCGGCTTCGCTGGCGACGCGGCGGCTGGTGTTGATGGCCGGGCTGGCGGAGATGTTTGCCGGCGCGGTGTCGATGGGGCTCGGCGCGTTTCTCGGGACGCGCGCGGAAAAGGATTGGTACGAGCGCGAGCGCCAGCGGGAAGAGGCGGAGGTGGCGAAGATTCCGCATCTGGAGCGCGAGGAGCTGCGCGACATCTATCGCAAGAAGGGGCTCGAAGGGGAGATTCTCGAGCGCGTCGTCGATGCCTTCAGCGGCAACGAGAAGCGGTGGGTCGACATCATGATGGCCGAGGAGCTGGGGCTTTCGCCCGTCGAGGGATCGGCGTGGTCGGCGGGGCTGGTGGTCGGTTCGTCGTACGTCGTGGCGGCGGCGGTGCCGCTTTTGCCCTACTTCTTCATCGCCGGGCCGCGCGCGCTGTTCGGATCGATGGCGATCACGGCGGTGGCGCTGTTCGCGGTCGGGTTCGTCAAGGCGCGCCTGACGCAGCGGCCGGAGCTGCGCGCGGGGATCGAGACGATGATGGCGGGGCTGGTCGGCACGGCGATCTGCTGGGGAATCGGGCGCGCGGTGGCGCATCTCGTCGGTGGCGCGTCGTGAACGGAGGACGGTCATGACCGGCGCGGCGGTGCGGCACGCGCTCGTGACCGGCGCGTCGTCGGGGATTGGGCGCGGATTGGCGTTGGCGCTGGCGGCGCGTGGCGCGCACGTGACGGCGGCGGCGCGGCGGCGCGATCGGCTCGACGAGCTGGTGCGCGAGATCGCGGCGGCGGGAGGCAGCGCCGAGGCGCTCGAGCTCGACGTCAGCGACGGAGACGCGACCTTCGCGGCCATCTCGGCGGCGGACGCGCGGCGGCCGATCGATTATCTCGTCGCCAACGCCGGCGTCGGCGGCATCACGCCGGGCAGGAAGCTCGATTGGGAGCGCGTCAAGGCGATCCTCGAGACCAACCTCGTCGGCGCCGCGGCCACGATCGCCGGCGCCGTGCCGGGAATGGTCGCGCGCGGCGACGGGCGCATCGTCGCCGTCGCCAGCGTCGCCGGGTTTCGCGGGCTGCCGCGCTTCGCCGCGTATTCGGCGTCGAAGGCGGGCCTCATCACCTTGTGCGAAAGCTTGCGCATCGATCTGCACGGCACCGGCGTGTCGGTGACCACGGTGTGCCCAGGCTACGTGCAGACGGATCTGTTGACGCCGGGCAAGTCGCATCCGTTCGTCGTCAGCGTCGACGAAGCAGTGGCGACGATCTTGCGCGCCGCCGATGCGCGCGACGCGGTGTGCACGTTTCCGGCGCCGATCGTCGCCGGCATGCGCGCGGCGCAGCTGTTGCCGCGGCCGCTGTACGAATTCGTGGCGACGCGGACGAAGGTCAAATACTAAGGAGAGGCCATGGCCATCAAGCTCGATCTCGTGGGCAAGAAGTCGGATCCGATTCCGTTCGCGTATACGTGGAAGGACACGGTGCTCTATGCGCTCGGCGTCGGCGCCAAGGTCGACGAGCTCGACTACGTCTATGAAGGGCGCGGGCCCAAGGTGCTGCCGACGTTCGCGGTGGTGCCGTCGTTCGTCTCGATGATCACGGTGGCCGGCGATCTCGGCGCCAATCCGATGATGATCCTGCACGGCGAGCAGAAGATCGTGTTGCACCGGCCGATCCCGTCCGGCGCCAAGTTGGCGACGACGTCGGAGGTCAAGGGCATCTACGACAAGGGCAAGGGCGCGCTCGTCGTCGTCGAGGCGAAGACGACGGACGACAAGGGCGAAGGCGTGTTCGACAACGTGTTCTCGATCTTCGTGCGCGGCGAAGGCGGCTTCGGCGGCGAGCGCGGGCCCGAGGCCGTGAAGGCCGATCCGCCGGCGGGCGTGGCGCCCGACTTCGAGGTCGTCGAGGCGACGACGCGCGAGCAGGCGCTCCTCTATCGGTTGTCGGGCGACGTGAATCCGTTGCACGCCGATCCGAACATGGCGAAGTTCGGTGGGTTCGATCGGCCGATCCTGCACGGGCTGTGCACCTATGGGTTTGCCGGGCGCGCGATCTTGAAGGGCGCGTGCGGCGGCGATCCGGCCAGGCTGCGCTCGTTCGGCGCGCGCTTCGCCGGGGTCGTGTTTCCCGGCGACACCTTGACCACGCGCGGCTGGAAAGTCGCCGGAACGACGAACGGCGGGCAGTATGTGGTGACCGTGACGACGCAGGAAGGCAAACTGGTCCTGTCCAACGCGATCGCCGAAGTAGCCTAGCCCGCTCCGCTCCTCTACACTCATCGACGATGGATCTGCGACGGGAGCTCGATACCGCCGTCGCGCTGGCTCGGCGCGCCGGCGAGCGCATCGCCGCCTTGCGCGGCGCCGGGCTGGCGGTCGACCGCAAGGATGACGACTCGCCGGTGACGGCCGCCGATCGCGAGGCCAACGCGCTCATCGTCGGCGGGCTCGGCGCCGCATTTGCCGACGACGCGATCTTGAGCGAGGAGTTGCCCGACGACGGCTCGCGCATCGGGCGCGAGCGCGTCTGGATGGTCGATCCGCTCGACGGCACCAAGGACTTCATCCGCGGGCACGACGGCTTCAGCGTGATGATCGGGCTTCTCGACGGCGCCACGCCGGCGCTCGGCGTCGTGTATCAGCCGATCGGCGACAAGCTCTACTTCGCCACGCGCGGGGGCGGCGCGTTCCTGGTGCGGGGTGGCGGCGCGGCCGAGCGCATCCACGTGAGCGACGTGCGCGTGTCGTCGGAGATTCGCATGGTCGCGTCGAAGTCGCATCGCACCGAGACGATCGATCGCGTGCGCGCGGAGCTCGGCATCTCGGACGAGCTGAACGTGGGATCGGTCGGGCTCAAGCTCGGGCTCATCGCCGAGGGTTTGCGTGATTTGTACGTAAACCCGGCGGGACATTCCAAGCTGTGGGACGCGTGCGGGCCGGAGGCGATCCTCGTCGAGGCGGGCGGGCGGCTCTCCGACGTGCGCGGCGCGCCGCTCGACTATCGCGGGCGCGAGCTCGGCAACGTGCGCGGGTTGATCGCATCGAACGGCGTCTTGCACGACGAAGTGGTCGCGCGGCTGGCGACGCTCTTTCCTGGTGGCGCCGCGCGTGGGTAGAAGGAAGTGATCGACGATCCGTCGCTGCTCGTCCTGCTCGACGACGCGCCGGCTGCCATCGCGGTGCAGCGCGGGCCCGAGCTCGTGTGGGAGATGGCCAACGCGATGTATCGCGGCCTGCTCGGTGGGCGCGACATCGTCGGGCGCACGCTCGCCGAGACACTGCCCGACTGGTCGCAGATGCGGCGCATCGTCGAGGGCGTGATGCGGACGGGCAAGCCGTTTTCGGCGCACGAGCATCGGCTGCTCGTCGATCCCGACGGCACCGGCGCGCTCGAGGAGGCGTACTTCGACTTCGTGTGCCAGCCGCTGCGCCAGGACGGCGCGATCACCGGCGTGCTCACGTTCGCCGTCGAGGTCACGCGCGAGGTCGAGGCGCGCAAGCGCCTGGAGACGGCGGCGGCGGAGCTGCGCCGCGCCGTCGACGCGCGCGACGAGTTCTTGTCGGTGGCGTCGCACGAGCTCAAGACGCCGCTGACGGCGCTTCGGCTGCAAGTGCAGTCGCTGGTGCGCTCGGTGACGCGGGCGCCCGATCAGCAGTTCTCGCCGCAGCAGTTGCGCGCGCGCTTCGACGCGGCCGAGCGGCAGGTGACGCGGTTGGTGCAGCTGATCGATGCGCTCCTCGACGTGTCGCGGCTGCAACAGGGGACGGTCACGCCCGAGGTCGGCGACCTCGATCTGGCGGCGCTGGTGGGCGAGGTCGTCGAGCGCATGCGCGCGCAGGCGCTGGCGAGCGGCTCGACGCTGACGCTGGAGGCGCCGCCGACGCTGCGCGGGCGGTTCGACGGATCGCGCGTCGACCAGATCGTCACGAACCTGTTATCGAACGCCATCAAGTACGGGCGCGGCAAGCCCATCGTCGTGCGCGTGGCCGCGGGCAGCGACGAGCACGGCGGGCGCGCGGTCATCCGCGTCGTCGACGAAGGCATCGGCATCGCGGCGGCGGATCACCAGCGCATCTTCGAGCGCTACGAGCGCGCGGTGTCGCGCACACATTACGCGGGGCTCGGGCTCGGCTTGTGGATCTCGCGGCGCATCGGCGAGTCGATGGGCGGCACGCTCACCGTCGAGAGCGAAGCCGGCCGCGGCGCCTGCTTCACGCTCGCGTTGCCGGTATGATGCGCGCATGGCAAGGCTGATCCTATTGATCGTGGCGCTGGCGCCGCTCCGCGCCGACGCGCAAGCGAAGGTGTATCCGGTCGGCAACGGGCGGCCGACGGCGGAAGAGGCGCGCAAGGAGATGGGCATCCCGTCGACGGACGAGGTGCGCGGGCAGCTCGACAACATCGGGTATGCGTCGAAGCCGGACGCCATGGCCAAGGTGTGGGAATTGGCGGCGCAGCCGCCGGAG